>CAYLIN010000023.1:0-15121 GCA_964383725.1 uncultured Azospirillaceae bacterium
CCTATTGTATCATTTATTTTTAAATAATCACCTTTTTTTACATATATCTTGTGCATATGCGCATATTTTGTTGTAAAACCATTGCCGTGATCAACAACAACATAATTGCCGTATCCTTTATTTCCATGGACGGCTTGCACGACTTTTCCCTTAGCTTTAATCTGGATTTTATTTCCTGTTCGACTGGCTAAATCGATTCCCTTATGACCGGCTTTCTTTTTATTAAAAGGATCACTGCGATAACCGAATTTTGATGTAACCCAATAACTCCATACCGGTTTTCCGATAGGAACATATTTAACCACATCGCGATAATATTCCAAATCATCAGCGGCTTTAAAGATTGTGCTGATTTTATCCTGAATTTGTTTATCTGGCAAGTCAGAAATAGAAGCCGGAATAAAAGGACCTCCGCGAGAATTTTTCTTTTGGCTGTTTGCCAGAGGATTGTAATACATGCCTCTTTCTTTTAAAGAATCGTTGATTTGTTGAAAAGCGCTTTTAATCTTTTTAATTTCTTTAGAGGCAATGCTTTCAACACGGGAGAAAACTTCCATTTCTGCAGCTTTAATAGCTTTGACGGAGTTTTCAAGTTCTTTCAACTGTTGTTTTAATTCGTCCCGTTCGGTTGCAGCAATATCACGTTGCAACAAAGCTTCATTAATTTCCATCTTTTGATTAAGTTTTTTGTCGTCAGCCCAAGCTTTTTCTGATGTAATCTGTTTAATCTTGTCTTCAACGACCATAGCTTGTCGCTTATATTTACTAACATCTTTATTGGAGGCGCGTCCTTTCTTGTCAATTTCCTCCAAAACAGAATCAATATTTTTATGAATGGCAACAAAATCACCCATGAGGTCAACATATGCATCGCGAGTTTCAACCAGTTCAATTTCTTTATGGTTGAGAATTTGCCCTGATTTATAATAGCGATGAGAAGAGTAAAAACTCCATAAAGCAATGCAAAGAAACAAACCCAAAATAATCATCTGCATACGTGACGAAATCTGGAAAACCTTAGCTCGTCCGGCACTGCGAAAGATGATTTCTTTTTCAGAGAAAAAAGGCTTTCTTTTAACATAATGAGGAGAATAAGCCTTTTTCGGTTTAAAATGGGGTTTATGTTTCATAATCCCGACCTGATTGTTAATCCCTATGTTTCGCATAAGCAAAACATCTCCCCATGTATAGCAAAAAAAATAAAAAAAGCTACCTTTTTTTTGAAAGTTATCCAACAACATCAAATAACCCCTTGTTTTGAGGGGTGTTTTAAGGCTTAATAAAGACTGAAAATAACAGGCGGAGGATAGCATGCCATTCATAAAAATAATAAGCACTTGGTTTTACAGCGGGTTGTCCCCTAAGGCTCCCGGAACATGCGGTTCATTAGCTGCACTACCGTTTGTATATGTTTTAGCATATTGGGGTGGCACGGAAGCTGTAGCTGTTTTTGCTGTTATTATTTCTGTTATAGGCGTTTATACGGCTGACATTTATTCTAAAAAACTTGGAATTTCGGACCCGGGACAAATTGTTGTTGATGAGGTTGCCGGACAGGCAATTACTCTTCTTGTTGCTGGAACAAATTTATGGTTATATTTGTTAGGATTTGGGCTGTTTCGTTTGTTTGATATCAGCAAGCCGTGGCCGGTTTCGTGGGCTGATGAAAAAGTTCATGGCGGTTTGGGAATTATGCTGGATGATATTTTTGCCGGAATAATCGGCGGCACAATACTCTGGGGTATTAAAACTTATAGCGGCTGCGTTTAATCTTCTTCATCAAGAAGGATAAATTCATCATCACCGGCCAGATTGAGAATGATTCTTGCACGCTCTTCAAGTAAATCTAAATCCAAGCTGGAGTTGGATAGGTGTTTAACTTTATTTTCAAGCTGCGTTTTTTCGGTATTATATTTTATCGCTGTTTGTTGTGCCGTGATGATTTCCTGTTTAAGGGAGAGGTATCTGAAAAAACCTCTCTCACCGTTAATGCCGTGAAATGCAAAATAAACCGAGAGCAAAAAACTCAAAATCCAGAAGCCTGAATTTTTCAGTCGCGCTTGAAAATCTATAAACAGCCCCATTTTTTTATCCTGATATTATTTTTTTTAGAGGAGACGTATCCGTCGGCAACTTATCGGTTGTTAAAAGCTATTGGAGCATATTTAAGTTAACATTTGGTTACGTCTCTTTTAAATTATCCGCAGTCATTTCCGTTTTGTTCCCAAGTTAATACTTTTCCACCTTTTAAGATAAAGGCTGTTTTGCAGTAATAGGTTGCTGTGTAGCCAAAGTCATCGCCAAAAGGCGAAAAATCATAATCATTTAAAAACGGCGTGGAGAGAGGATCATATTCATTGGCAAGATTTCCTTGATTGTAAATGTAAAATTCGGAAGGGACATAAACATTGTCTACCTTCATATAGGCAAGAATTTCTGTGCCGTTATCAAGAATTTTGGTCGCGCTCGGTGTGCCCATGGTTTCAATGAGTTCGGTTCTGCTCATTCCCAGAGTCGCATTAAGTTTTGCCGTGTTCTGTGTTGTTGAACAGGCAAATAACAAAAAAAGCAAGATAAGTGCGAATGAAATTTGCTTCATAATGACCTCCGTATTAATAACAAAGAGATAAGGTGGAAAAACATCTTTTCAAGAGGATGGAAAGTAGTGTGTTACGGGGATTTGTCATTGACAGAGGAAGAGTTTTTACTAAAATAAGAACAGTTGAACGAATTTAGAAGAAAGGAAAACTTATGACAAATATTCATCCGACAGCTGTTGTTGAAGATGGGGCGCAGATTGCTGCCAGTGCAAAAATCGGCCCGTTGTGTTGGATTAGCTCCCGTGCTAAAATCGGGGAAAATGTGCAGCTTCTCGGAAGAGTAACCATTATGGGGGATACAACAATCGGTGAAGGAACAATCGTGTTTCCGGGAGCCGTTTTAGGAGCTGGTCCGCAAGATCATGGCAACGAGTTTAAAGATGAAGCCAAATTAATTATCGGCAAAAATAATATTATTCGTGAAAATGTAACCATGCATGCCGGTACACCGAAAGAACACTTTACCACAACAGTCGGTGATGGGGGGATGTTTATGATTAACTCTCATGTGGCTCACGACTGTGTCGTCGGCAATAATGTTATTATGACCAATAATGCCGTTATCGGTGGCCATGTTCGTTTAGGCGATGGGGTGATTATCGGTGGAAATTCAGCCGTTCATCAGTTCTGTCGTATCGGGCGTAAAGCAATGATCGGCGGTTTATCCGGTGTCGATAGAGATGTTATTCCTTTTGGCATTGTTACCGGAGAACGTGGTAAATTGCGTGGTTTGAATGTCATCGGTTTAAAAAGAAGCGGTTTTGAAGAAAGTGTTGTTAAATCTATCAGTCGTGCATTTATGTTTATTTTCAAAGGTAAGGAAGGAACATTTGAAGAGCGGTTGCATCTGGCTCGTGAAAAATATAAAGACAATGCCATGGTTTTGGAACAGCTTGACTTCATTGACGAATCTTTGGCTGGTCGCCGTAAAGTCATGATTGCTGATTAAAGCAAGGTTTAAAGCCAATGACTACACAGCGTAAACTGGGAATCATTGCGGGCGGGGGAACAATCCCCGCCCAGTTAGTGCAACATTGTCAAAAAAGCGGTCGTCCTTTTTTTGTTTTGGCAATAGAAGGGAATGCCGAAAAAAATTTGGTAAATGATGATATTCCGCATCAATGGATTCGTATTGGTCAGGCCGGAACGGGATTTAAACGTCTGGCGGATGAAAAAGTTCAAGATGTTGTTATGATAGGAACGATTCGCCGACCGAGTTTTTTTGACTTGGTTCCAGATTTGCGTACAACGGCTTTTTTTGCTAAGATTGGAACACGCTCTTTAGGAGATGATGGTATTTTACGGGCTTTGGTCAAAGAAATTGAAGCAGAAGGAATGTCCGTAAAGGGAATACATGAAGTAATGTCCGAACTTTTAGCTCGTGAAGGCGTATTAGGAAAGCATAAACCGGATAAACAAGCTCAGGAAGATATAAAACGAGCTGTTGAAGTAGCAACCGAATTGGGGCGATTGGATGTCGGACAGGCGGTTGTTGTTCAGCAAGGTTTAGTTTTAGGTGTTGAAGGAATAGAAGGGACAGATGCTCTGATGTGCCGTTGTGGAGATTATCGTCGCAAGGGCGATGGCGGTGTATTAGTCAAATTACGTAAGCCGCAACAAGATATGCGAATAGATTTGCCGACAATCGGTCCGCGAACAGTATTACGAGCAAAAGAAACCGGATTAAAAGGGATCGCCGTTCATGCCGGAAACAGTTTGATTGTTGATGAAGCTGAGGTCGTAAAAATGGCAGATAAAGCCGGTTTATTTGTAATTGGAGTAAATCCTGATGACTACCGAAAATAAAACGCCGTTAAAAGTTTATTTGATTGCCGGTGAGCCCAGCGGTGATTTGTTGGGATCAAGACTGATGAAAGCTCTGCGACACAAAACGAATGGACATGTAGAATTTTTTGGTCTTGGCGGAGATACGATGGAGACAGAGGGACTGAAATCTCTTTTTGATATTTCTGATTTGGCCGTAATGGGGTTAGTTGAAGTTATTCCGAGTATTCCGAAAGTGTTACGCCATATTCGGGAAACAGTTGAAGATATAAAAAATGTCAAACCGGATATTGTGATAACGGTCGATAGTTGGAGTTTTTCGGCTCGTGTTCATCAAAAATTACGTCGTCTGAAGTTGGGGATACCGCAACTTCATTATGTCGCGCCGCAGGTTTGGGCTTGGAAGAAAAAGCGAGCTCGCACAATGCACCGCTATGTTGATGCTTTGATGACTTTGTTACCGCAAGAGCCAAAATATTTTACTCCTTATAATTTAGAAACGGTTTTTGTCGGACATCCGGTGATTGAAAGTGAAGTGCTTCACGCAGATGGTGAGGCTTTTCGTAAACAATTTCAGATTCCTGAAGATAAAAAAATTATTTCGGTTTTACCGGGATCACGTCACAATGAAGTTTGTAAATTACTTCCTGTTTTTGCTGAGGCGGCTCGTCAGCTTCTGGAGCAGGATGAGAACTTTTATTTTGTAATACCGACAGTAAAAACGGTTTCTTCTCGTGTGAAGAAAATGGTTCAAGGCTTAAATTTACCGATTACGATTGTAGAAACGCAACAAGATAGATACAATGCTTTTCGTGCTTCATCGGCAGCAATTGCCGCTTCGGGAACGGTTGCTTTAGAGTTGGCAATAACTCATATTCCTCACATCATAGCTTATAAGGTTTCAAAATTGACAGCGTTCATTCTCAGTCGGATTATGAAAATACAGTTTGTCAACCTGTCAAATATAATGCTTGGGCGGGAAATTATTCCGGAATTGCTCCAACAACAATGTGTTGCCGGCAACATAGCTCGTCATATCAGAGAGTTATTGATGCAAAAAGAATTATATCATCGTCAAATGGATGGGTTCGTTAAGGTAAAAGAAATTCTGAGCCGTGGAGAACAGACCCCGAGTGATAATGCCGCAGATTTTGTATTGGAACTGATTGCTCGTCAAAAGAAAAAGGCTGGTTAACAGCCTTTCATTTTATTCTTCAACGCATTGGTGATAGTAGTTGCAACCATCGACCGGACAATCAATTAATTTTTCACCTTCCGGACAGATGAGGGTTGTTAAGTCATATCCTTCGCATTGTTGCGCACAAGATGTTGCAGGCTGAGTTTCCTCTCCGGGGAGTTCTCCGTTCCAATCAGCAATATGTGTAACACGAGCAGTTGCAACACTTGATGCTAAAATTAAAAGAGCAGACAAAGTCATAATTTTTTTCATCGTTAAACCTCTCATTTATGCAATTTCTAATTAAAATTATAATGTAATAATGGTTAATTTATTGCAAATAAGATACAGATGTTTTAAATTAACCGCGTGGAGATGGCAATGAGATTTTTGTGGTATAATTTCAGAGAACAGATTTTAGCAGGAAGAAACCGCTGGGCATTATGGTTTCCGGTTGCGTTTGCATGCGGTATCGCTTTTTACTTCAGCTTGCCGGTTGAACCATCAAAATGGTTGACGTTAAGTGTCTTGGAAATTTTAGTCTTTACCGCAATTTTGTTTCGTTATCGGATACCTGTTCTTTATGCATTGGTGTTACCGGCTTTTTTTGCTTTTGGTTTTACAATGATACAGTTACGGACAATCTATTTATCCGGAAAGCAATTTCCAGTTCCTCAGGAAAAAGTGTATCTGACAGGTAGAATAGAACATCTGGATTATAACAGTCGAGGTAACCAACGCCTGATTTTGACAGATTTGCATGATTTTAACGGAAAGGAGATTAAGGGGCGGTTTCGAATAAGTGAACAACGACATTCCGAAAACTTGAGTAGTGGACAATGTGTGGAGTTAATAGCTCGTTTGCTGCCTCGACCGCAAGCAGTTCTCCCCGGCGGGTATCAATTTGATAGAAAAAGTTTTTATTTGGGGTTGTCCGGAAGCGGATATGCTGAAAGTGCTATTTTACCGCTAGAATGTCCGCAAAAGGAAGGTTTCTTCTCAGCCGTAGGTTTTAGTATTGACCATATTCGCAAAGCTATTATCCATCATATCAAACGTGTTTTACCGGTTGATGAAGCGAGTGTTGCAACAGCAATTATGGCCGGAGAACAAGGAGGAATAAATTCGAGGCAAATACAAGATTATCGAGATTCTGGGTTGGCTCACTTCCTGTCTATTTCCGGATTGCATATGAGCATGATTGCCGGATTAATGTTTTGTTTAATCCGTTTGTTGGTTGTGTTTGTTCCGCCGTTGGCATTACGTTACAACAGTAAAAAATTGGCGGCTTGTTTTGCGATAGTTATCAGTTTGATGTATTTATTGATTTCAGGAGCTGCAATACCGGCTCAACGAGCCTTTATTATGACATTTATTGTATTGCTCGGTATTCTATTTGATCGACGGGCAATCTCCATGCAGACTATAGCGTGGGCTGCATTCGTTGTTTTATTGATAAGTCCTGAAGCATTAATTGGGGCCAGTTTCCAAATGTCTTTTGCCGCGGTGGTTGCGTTAGTAGCCTTTTATGAACAGCATGCCGGTGGGTTGCAGCGTTTTGTCGGAGGAAAAGAACAACGGTCTTTATTTATAAAAATAATCAAGGGGTTATTTTTGTATGTTATCGGAATTTTTGTAACAGATTTGCTTGCCAGTTTTGCAACCCTGCCGTTTGCTGTTTATCATTTTAACAGAATAGCGTTATATACAAGCGTTGCCAATTTATTGGCGGGACCGATTATTGGTTTGATAATCATGCCGTTTACTTTGTTATCCTTACTACTGATGCCGATGGGATTAGATATTTGGAGCTTAAAAATTGTCGGGTGGGGAATATCTTTAGTTAATCAAATTACAACATGGGTTAGCCATATGCCTGAGGCCGGATATCCGGTACTGTCAATGCCTGCTTGGGGGTTGGGCTTAATCGTTTTCGGCGGATTATGGTTAGCCATTTGGCAAACATCTATTCGTCATTGGGGATGGATATTGATTCTTTGTGGCTGGCTTAGCCTATTGACCGTCAAACAGCCGGATGTATTGATTAATTGGGATGGAAGTTTGATTGCTGTTCAAGATAAGAATGGGCGGATGGTTGTTCTTCCATCACGAGGTAATAATTTTACAAAGGAAGTCTGGCTGAATAAAACGGCATCAGCACCATTGAATAATGAGCAACGAGAAACTTTATTTAAAATTTTTCGTGGTGAGAAAACAAATGAAGCTTGGCTGCAGTTGAAATGTGGAGAAACAGAGTGTGCATACAAGGATAGGGTGAAAATAGGAAAGAAAGGCAGTTTATCTGTTGACGGAATAAATATAAATTTTGAAAACAGTGGCGGCGCCGCAGTTTATTTGCAGCCTCACGGTGCCGAAATCATCACGGTTAAAGATTATATTGGCAAACGGTTATGGAACTAAAATGAAGACAGAAAAAACAAACGTGATGAGAATCTTGGATAAATACAAGATTGTCTATCAAATATATTCTTATGTGGATCATCCGACAACTTGCGGGGTGGATGTGGCAAAACTCTTAGGACAAAATCCGGCTCAAGTTTTTAAAACTCTGGTTACAGTCAGCAAATCCAGACATTATTATGTGTTCATGCTTCCGGTAGAAGAAGAGTTAGATTTGAAGAAAGCTGCCGCAGCTGTAGGAGAAAAGGCCATTGATATGTTAAAATCAAAAGAATTATTGCCTCTAACCGGATATATTCACGGCGGTTGTTCTCCAATAGGGATGAAAAAGTTTTTTACCACGATTATCCATTGTTCAGCAGAAAAATTTCCAACAATTATTTTTAGTGGAGGAAAAATTGGCTGGCAAGTTGAAACTTCACTAGAAGAACTTAAAAAAGTAATTCCATTTACGCTCAATGATGTTATTATGACAAGAGTGTAACGGACAACAAGAAAGGAATGATCAATGAAAAAAACAATTTTGATGAGTGCTTTGGTTTTGTTGGCAGCTGGTTGTGCCGATGTATCACAATATACAACTGTAGATGCCAATGCCTCATCTAAGGCTAAAATGAAAGCTTGTATGATTGCGGAAGCTAATAATAAATTTCAGGCCGGAACATTGTTTAATCAAGGTGTTTCCGCAACAGCAGATGAACTTGTTAATACATGTTTGAAAAAATTGGCATTACAAGCTGCCGGAATTAGTGAAGAATCCCAATCAACAGCGCAAAATATTATTTCCAACCTAAAAAACTTCGGTTCAACTAATTAGTCATCGAAATACATAGAAAAATAAAGTAAAAAATCCCAAACTGATATACAATTTGGGATTTTTTAGTTATCAAAGCGGTCAAACAACATTTTCAGTTCTTCAATCTTTTGATCTCGCTCGTTTTCAGACGAAAAAGATTGAGCAACACAATGTTGTAAGTGCTTCTGTAAAATGTTAGATTCAACAGCTTTTATCGCTGAACGAACAGCGCGTAGCTGACTAATGATTTCCGGACAATAACGCCCATCATCAATCATCCGCTTAATTCCTTCAATTTGTCCGGATATACGATTGAGCCGGGGCATATTGTCTTTGTGACATGGATTTTTTTCCATGAGTAATCCTTATTTATTATGAGAACAACAGCAAGACGTTTCTGTGTGATTTGTTTCACCACACTGACAATCATCACAGCATTTGTTGTCAGCGGTACATTGGCAATTATCACCACATTGGCAGTTTTCACATTTACAATTTGGATTATTGCATTTTCCCATTATTTTTCTCCTTAAATTAAAGATTATCTGCAACATACATATACCATGTATGGGTATATGTCAAGAGAAAAATATCCATAATCGGTAAAATAAGGTTAGATGTTTTGCCATCCTTTTGCTGCACGATTGATCCGATCAGAATATTGCGATGATGGAGATTGTGGATGTGCAATGACACCACAGATAACAGATTTTTCTGCAGCTCGGATTTCAGGAATATCCCAAGGTTTGTTTTCCAGTTTATATCTGGCCAAATCAGCTAATAGACGAGCTTCCATATATTCCCCAAATCTGGAAAAGCGTATGCGGGGTGTTTTTATAAAGCGCTTGGATAATGCTTCAAAAGCTTTGCAATGTTGAGGCAATACTTCATTTTTTTCAAAGAGAAAATTTTCAAAATCTTGGCGTACAATAGGATTTTTCCATCCGCCGCCAAACAGAATAATCTCAGATGGGAGGTCAATATTTGATGGGGTAAGTGATAATGTTAAAGCCGCAATATATGCCGCAAAATATTCAAATGTCCGTACGGCATCATAAAACGGAATACGTTCATCACAAATATGCTGAAAAATGGTGTCTTTATGATAATAGGCCGGATCACCTGATTTGGGTAAGGGTGTTTCGTAAAATGAACATCCCTGAGCAAAAAGATATTGTAATAAATTAAAATTAATCGTTCCCAAACATCCTAATTGTCCGTCTTTATCAAAAGCAAAGTTTGACTGTTGGCGAATAAAATTGTCCGTATATTCATTAAAAGGTCCTGCATCAGAACCAAATAATGTTTTTCCCTCGTGAATGATGGCAAAATTTGAGGTGTTTCCGCCATTATAATACAGTCCATCACCTTCAGTGGATGAAATATGAGCATTGTGAGCAGGCACCAATGGAGCCCCGTCAAATCCGGCCATTAACGGATCAGAACGAAAATCATATACAACGGAAATCCCTGTCAAATCAGCTAACATTTGTCCGGAACCAATCTGTAAAGTATAGGGGGAGGAACCGTCCAATCGTGCTTTAGAGGGCGGGTTATGATCAAGCGTTTTACCATGAAATCCGATTGCATCAAGAGAAGTTTTATCAATATTATTCAGACGACACATTTCATTTATGCAATCAGCAATTTGTGATATATATTCATCATGAATAATACGAAACTCTGGCAAGCGTTCAATTTCTGTCGCTGTTTTGTCATGGGATAATGCCCGCAATTTCTCAATTTTTTTCTGCATTTCAGATGAATATGGACGAGTAAAAGTGCATATGTCCGTCATTACATCGCCATCAAATTCAGTCAAAACCAAATCAATGGCATCCATTGAGTTGCCCGTCATATTTCCGATAATGCGAAACTTGGTCATTCTCGTCAGTCCTCCTAAAATTGTTCAAATCTTAGCATAAAAAAATACCAAGTCCAGAGGAAAGATTAAAGTGGCAAATTCTTCTCTTTTATAATAATTTTTACCCCAAATATTTCTAAGATAGTTTTTTTATTTCCCAGATCTTTTACTTTATAATATTTAATAATGTTTCCTATTTTGAATCTGATTTTGGTGTTGTTGTCATCATAAATTTTTTTCCAAACTTCATTTCCCGGCTGATTGACAATTTGTTTTTCATGAGATTTTGTTTTGAATGTAATTTTATTCATATAATCTGCACGCTTAACCGTATTATTTGAGTGCCAACGATAAGAAAAAAGAATATCATCTAAAAATTTCATTTTTCCTTTTTTTGCGAGTTGAAGCATCAGATAATAGTCTTCTAAAGGCGCTTCCGGAGTAAAACCACCAATTTGACGAACGGTTTGTGTTCGACATAAATATCCGTTAGGAATATGATTTGTTTTTATTAAATTTTCATATGTCCCGAATTGAGATGAATTTAATGCCCCGCACTTGCAGTTTTTCTCAAGAAAATCACCAAAAGTCTTGTAATGGGCTTTGGACAGTTCTACAGAATTTTGTTGCTCATCCCAACCAATTCGTTTCGACGTACCGTCAATGAATTCATTATCTCCAACAACCAAGACATAATCGGGGGCTTGAGATAAAAAAGCAACTTCTTTTTCAATAGCTTCTTTTTTAGCGATGTCGTCAGAGGCAATTAAGTAAAAGAATTCACCATTAATCAATTCTAAAAATCGATTTAATGTTGTACATGTACCGGAATTTTCTTGTGTCAACATTTGAACATTCACAAATCTTTTTTCACAGAGTTGTTTCTTTTCAAGCATTTTTTCAAATGTTGCATCTTTAGAACCATCATCAATAATCAACAATTCAATATTTTGATAAGTCTGATTAATAATCGAATCAATTGCTTCTTGAATATATTTTTCATGGTTATATGCCGGAATAATGACAGAAACGAGAGGAGACACATGCATTTTATTTTTTCCTATCTAATAAGAGTTTAAGTCTGTATGAGAAAAACGAGAAAGAAGCTAGTTTTATGGGAAATTTTTTGCTGACATCTGTTTTACGCCATTTAATATTATCTAAAAAATTCCACTCGAAATTTGTGTGTGAAAAGTCATAATCATTATATTTGCGCGAGTATGAGAATTGGGTAATATTAGAAAAGGTTTGGGGATAATCAGACTTTGCTTCAGTACAAAATTGTAAAAAAATGATATCTATTTGTTTATTGGGAAACAAAGTCAATAAAGTTGTTTGCAACTCTTCCAATAAATGAGTATCAATGTGAAAACCAAGAGATAAAATAAATAAAATTGTGTCGCTGTTTTTTATAGTATCAATTAATCTGTTAATCCGTCGTGTGAGTTTTTTATACATGACGTGATATTCATCAGAATTTTCAATCTCTTGAGAAAAATGATTAGGGAAATAATAGCCGGAATAAGTATCTCGATAAATCAGTTTATGCTCAGTAGTATCAGGGACGCGTTCCAAATTATCAAATTTACAAAGGTTTTGAAAGTTATCGGCAAATCCTTCAATTAAATATTTTATGGGCATTTCATCTTTCATGTATACCCAATCAAAAGGAAGAGAAAACGGGCGCATATTCCGATAACGTAGATTATGTGCAACAGAACAATTACCGCCTAATGAACAAATTAAATCATATTGTTTTAGCATGTATTTCTCCATTTATTAGGCCGCTGATTTTGAAGATATCATCAACTTTGACACAATTTATTGGCTTCGGAATGTTCATATTATATGCATCTTTTGCTGTTGAATTATTGATTTTCTTATATAAATCTTTACGGTAGCATGTCATATGATGCATGGAAATACTAGCCAAAAACCAATATTTAGAGAAACGACAATCATTTAACATTCTTGTTAGATCAACAGAGCATATACATTTCTTATTATTTGAAATTAATTTGCTGTTTTTATCTATTTTAGAGAAAAAATTAATATATGAAGGCGTAGGTTGCAAGAAGCGCAATGTTGGAGAATAATAATTAAAGATATCACAATATGAATGTGTAATATCATTTTTTATTATAAAGTTTTGAGCATTTCTAAATTCGTCTTTTTTATAAAATTCGTCGCAATCCATAGTCATAAAATATTTTACGCCATGTTTTTTAGCGTATTCTAGTCCCAGATTGCGCTTCGTCTTTTCTTGAACAAAGGCCGAGATACCGATTTGCGGAACATATTCAATCAATTCATCGATAATTTTTCTTTTTTGCATGTCTTTCAACATACTCACAAGATTTTTATTTGCAGGCGTTCCATACCAGGACTTTGTTTGGTATACAACATTCACATAGTCAACACAATCGCGTATAGACATAATGCTTGCTTCTAATAATTCTTCTCCATCAAAAACACTATATGAAACACCCCATATTATGCTTTTAGCGTAATCATTTTTAATTTTATCAATATGTTCTCTTCGCCATTTTTTTCTTTTTGACTTATTTATAATAAAAATTGATAAAAATTTTACGATATTTTCTCTATATTTTAATCCCATTAATATTCTCCATTCTGTAGAACTAAAAATCCTTATCATTTAATAAAAAATAAGATGATTAGGGCGATGAGTTCTAGCAGAGCAAGCAGAGATACCAATTTTAATTTCTTTTTGAGCTTTCGTTTTCTCTTTCGTTCCCTGTTTATCAAAACTTCTTCATTCTTTTGAGGGAGTTGTTCAAATATTTTTGTTATTGGCAACTCAAGGTAGTCAAAGATCATCCACCAAAGATTTGAATATTCCGGTTTGTTATTCCATGGTTTACTCGCTGCATAATGAACAATTTTAGGGTTGATTATAGAGTCATAAAGTTCATCTCGAGTATAATGGCTGGTAAAATCCGGATTTCTTAAGAGTTCCGGCAAATATGGATATGAAATATAGTTAAGGGGAATATGAGCAACTTTTCCTTCGCAGGAAATATTAATAATATCTTGATCATTCCAGCGTTTTACGATAGATGTATCATTAATCACCTGCATCATTCGAGATTCCAGCTTATCTTCTCTAATTTTCTTTAGATTCATGACCCAAATACCACCACCGATATACGAATCTTTTAAAAGGTTATAGTGAGAACTGCTCAAATGCGATAATTCATAATCTAAAAATTTCATAAACGGATTTTTTACACCCGCAATATACTTATTTGATAAATCAACGTCATACAGTTCGGAAATATCATCAACAAAAACAACGTCAACATCAGAATAAATGATTTTATCATACTGCGGAAAAAATCTTGCTGCAAAACAACGAGCAAGTGTGTCCGACGTAAATTTAGAATTTCCTTGTTGAGAAGCAAAGCTTCCGTTGTTCCAAACATTATCAAGTTGCGTATCTAAAAAATCGTTTATAGAAACAAAATGTAAATTTGCATTATTAAAACGTTTTATAATATCATTTAATAAGGTTTGTTTTTCAGACGTAATATCCGAATGAATGACATACATTTCATAAAAAATGTCAGGATTTGCTTTGTTTAGGAGTGAATAAAAGGCAACGGCAGCCAGTTCCACGTAATTATTATCAAAAGTAAAAAAGATAGGAATAGTTTTCATCAATCAGCTTCCTCATAAATTCCACGCATTAACAAGCTCAACCACTTTTTTAACCTCATCATCACTCAATACCGGAGAAATCGGCAAGGATATGACCTCCTTATGTATTTTTTCACTTATCGGAAAAGACATATTTTCCCATTCCTCATAAGCACCTTGTTTATGTGGCGGTGTGGGATAATGAATATTGGTTTGAACCCCGTTATCTTCCAAATACTTTTGTAAAGTTGCACGCTCATTGACTCTAATCACAAAAACATGCCAAACATGAGCCTTTTCATCATAAGCTTGAGGCAAAATAATCTTTGGATTTTTGATGTTTTCTCGGTAATACTTTGCGATTTCTCGCCGACGTTCATTATCTTTATCTAAATAGGGCAGTTTCACATCCAAAACAGCCGCCTGCATTTCGTCCATTCTGGAGTTAACCCCTTTATAAATGTGATGATACTTACGGTCAGATCCATAATTTGCCAAAGCTTTTATCTTTTCATACAAAATCGTATCATTTGTCGTCACACCGCCGGCATCACCCATAGCTCCCAGATTTTTGCCCGGGTAGAATGAAAATGCTGCAGCATCTCCCAAATTTCCAACTTTCCGACCTTTATAAACCGCTCCATGCGCCTGTGCCGCATCTTCAATGATTTTCAGATTATATTTTTCAGCCAACGCCCAAATTTTTTCCATCGGTGTGGCTTGCCCATATAAATGAACAACGATTATAGCCTTGGTTTTCGGCGTGATTTTTTCTTCAATCAAGTCCGGATTAATGCAATAAGTGTTGATATCCGGTT
>CAYLIN010000024.1:0-13936 GCA_964383725.1 uncultured Azospirillaceae bacterium
TAAGGGTCAATTTAACTTTATCAGCATTGATAACAACAACGTAATCACCGCAGTCTAAGTTGGTAACAAAATTCGGTTTGTGTTTTCCGCGCAGGATTTTTGCAATTTCAGCAGACAATCTGCCCAAAACAACTCCTGTAGCATCAACGACATACCATTTTCTCTGAATATCAGAGGGTTTTGTTGCATATGTGTTCATGTTTTTCTCTCTTTTCTAAAGATAAGTTTTAATTCGGTGTGAATATAACTGATTTGTTTTTAAAGTCAACAACAAAATTTCAATATTTTTCAACAACTTAACATACGGTACACAAATACCTCTTTATAACACTTTGTTTTTACTCATTTTACATATTTTCAAAAAAAATATTTTTTACAAACTATCCATAATCTTTCGATATGTTTCCTGATTCTTGATGTAATCTTTCGTGTATTGGTTAATTGTTTCCACTTTCATATACGGAACATCCAATGCTTCAGCAAAATCCAAAATATATTCTATTTCTTCTGAAGCTAACTCATCATCTATGTTTGCAACCATAAACAACTCAATAAGAAGCGCATATTTTTTTCGTTTATCAGGAATCGCATTTATTCGCTTTACAATTTCTTCCCTTGGAAAAACTTGTAAAATCTGCGGATAAAGGCGAGATGGCAGATTATAGCGAGCACTCAAACGTTTAATAAAATCTTTTTCATTCTGCTCTACTTTTTTATCAGCACAGATTAAATTAAAAACGGCCTGAAGAAAAAGAACCTTTTCCCCCTCACTCAAATCTGCAATATAATCATGTTCCATTACATCATTCCTTTTAATTCATACAATTTTTCCAAAGCTTCTCGCGGAGAAAAGTCATCAGGATTCAACTGCTCCAGAGCTTCCACCACCGGAGATTTAATAACAACCTGCTCTTCCTTTGCTTTCATTACCGCAAATAACGGCAAATCATCAGCTAACCGAGATAATGTTTGGCTTTTTCCATTTTGCTCAAGATGTTCTAAAACCTGACCAGCTCTCTTAACAACTGCTTTCGGTAATCCCGCCAATGTGGCCACGTGAATACCATAGCTGCGATCAGCTGCTCCGTTAATAACTTCATGCAAGAAGATAACTTCATCGTTAAATTCTTTAATTTTCATACAATGTAATGTCATTTGCGGAAGTTTTGCCGTCAACGATGTCAATTCATGATAATGAGTTGCAAATAAAGCTCGACACTTGTTAATTTCATGCAAATGCTCAACGACTGCCCACGCAATTGACAACCCATCAAAAGTGGCCGTTCCGCGACCGATTTCATCCAAAATAACAAACGAACGCTCATCTGCCTGATTCAAAATCGCTGCGGTTTCAACCATTTCGACCATAAAAGTTGAACGCCCTCGTGCCAAATCATCAGAAGCTCCGACACGTGAAAAAATCTTATTAATGACACCGATATGAGCTGAAGCACAAGGAACATACGACCCCATTTGCGCCATAATGGCAATGATTGCATTTTGCCGTAAAAATGTCGATTTACCAGCCATGTTTGGGCCTGTCAATAACCATAACCGCCCTTGTTCATCGTCTAAACAACAATTATTACCAACAAAGACTCCGGCGCTTTCACGGGCTATTGCACTCTCGACCACCGGATGGCGTCCATCTTTAATATCAAAAACCAAACTATTATCTACAACCGGACGACAATATTTTTTCTCAACAGCTAAGTCTGCTAATGCCGTCGCGACATCAAGTTCCGCCATTGCTTTTGCCGTGCGGGATATATCTTCAGCCGATACCTTAACTTCATCAACTAAGTTGTTAAAGATTTCAAGCTCCATTGCTAAAGCTTTATCGTCAGCTCCGCGGATTTTGTTCTCAAGCTCTGTTAATTCAATTGTCGTAAAGCGAGAGGCGTTCAAAACGGATTGACGATGAATAAAATCAGGATTTTCCAGCATCGTAGCGGCATATTTGCTTTGGACCTCAATAAAATATCCGATAACATTATTGTATTTTATCTTCAGGTTAGAAATCCCTGTTTTTTCAATATATTTATTTTGCAACTCCAATAGCATTGTGTGACTGTCTGTTTTCACACGTTTAATTTCATCCAATGTGGCAGAATACCCCTCTTTGATAAAACCGCCGTCTCTTGCCAAAAGCGGTAAGTCTTCCGCCAACGCTTCATCCAAGTGGGCTACCAGATTATTATGATTTCCAAGATTCTGAAGAATAGCCTCCAAAGCTTCCGGTATCCCATCAATTATTTGTCCTTCACCCTTTTGACTGAATCCGTATATTAAATTTTTCAGAGGTGTTACAGCTGTTAAACCCAATTTTATATTGGCCAAATCTCTTGGTCCGCCACGCCCCAAACTTAAGCGAGATACGGCCCGCTCAATGTCCGGACAAGCTTTTAACAAAGAACGGCACTCCTGACAAATATGAAGAAAATCAGTAAAAAATGTTACCGTATCTAGACGACGATTTATTGCTGTAACATCTTTGAGAGGATTAGCCACTCGTGAAACCAAAAGTCTTCCGCCTGCACCGGTAACAGTTCTATCAATCACTCCGAGCAGGCAGGCATTTTTGTCACCGATTAAAGCTTCAGTTAACTCTAATGACCGTCTGGTTGCGCCATCAATTTCCATAATAGAGCTTTCGGTTACTTTTTGCGGCTTTGAAATCAGCGGTATTTTGCCTTTTTGAGTATTTTCCACATAATCAAGCAAAACACCGGCAGCGGCTATCTCCATCCGGCTAAAATTTCCAAAAGCTTCAAGCGTTCCGACATTAAAAGTATCCAACAAACGTTTTCGAGCATTTTCGCTGTTAAAACGGGCTTGAGGTAAAACCGACAGCTGATCTCGCCAATTATTCAGAACCTTAAAAATTTGCGGATTTTGCAGATATGAATCTGAAACAACTGTTTCTACTGGATTAAGACGAGATAATATCCCTGATAAAACAACATCTTCCTCTCGTTTATGTAAGGAAACTTCTTGCAAATAGAAATCTCCGGTAGATATGTCAAGCCAAGCTAAGCCCAATACATCACCACTTTTAGCAATAGTCAGCAAAAAGTTATTCCGTTTAGCATCTAAAAGAGGTTCTTCCGTTAATGTTCCGGCTGTTACCAAACGTATAACTTCTCTTTTAACAATAGCTTTATAACCACGTTTCTTAGCTTCTTTAGGATCTTCCACCTGCTCACAAATTGCGACCTTATATCCTTGGCGTATCAGCTTTGCCAAGTAACTTTCATAAGCGTGAAACGGAACCCCGCACATGGGAATATTGTTTCCCTCGTGTTTACCTCTTTTAGTCAGAGCAATATCCAGTGCTTTTGACGCAGTAACAGCGTCATCAAAAAACAGTTCATAAAAATCTCCCATTCGATAAAACAGTAAATAGTCTTTATGCTCTTGTTTGATTTGCAGATATTGAGCCATTAATGGCGTAACGGCAGCAGAATTTTCAGTGATTTCAGTCATTTTCTTAAAATATTTAATAAATTTAAACTTGTTTTATTCTATATTATTTTAAAAGTGAGTCTAGCTTTAATTGCAAGATATGGGACAATAAAATATGTTTGAACGCGCACGTAAATCATTAGGTATCGAAAAAGATGCAAAATTCACATCTCGGGTTCTCGGGCTGACATTTCCAACCGCTTTGCTTTTTATTTGTCTGGTTGCTTTCCGATTGGTTGATCCGATATTGGCCATTATCTCTCTTGGTGCCGTTACTCTATTTAACATTATTATCTTATTTCCATTAAACTTTGAGCTGCAAAAAATAAAAAAATACGTCACTTCACTTTCAAACGGAGAATTTTTTGATGAAAACTCAATGTCGCTCTCGGAAGAAAATGCTAAAGAAATTATTGAAAAAATTAATACGATGCATCGTTTTTGGGCACAAAAAACAGATACTTTGGAAGCTCAGACTATCTCAGATACCGCTGTTCTTGATAGTTTGCCAGACCCTATTATGATGATTGATCGTTCAGGAAATATTCTCGGAGCAAATCTTTCTGCTCGTCATACTTTTGGCGAAAATGTTACTGAACAAAATGTCGAAAATATTTTTAAATCCAACAACTTTATTGAGGCTGTTAAGCGTATTCTTAACAAAGAAAGTCTTTCAGAAAACCTTGTTTTTTATCTGGAGCAACCTCAACCGCAGAAACTTTACGCTCATATTAAACAATTGCCTTGGTTGTCTAAAGGAAAAGCCGTCGCCGTTATTTCTGTTTATGACATGACAAAATCCATCACAATCGAAAAAATGCAATCAGATTTCGTTGCTAATGCCAGCCATGAGCTTCGCACCCCCTTGTCTATTATTTCCGGCTTTATAGAAACATTACGAGGATCTGCTAAAAATGATGAAGCCGCAAGAGAAAGCTTTCTTAAAATTATGGCGGATCAAGCTGAATATATGTCCGCCCTCATTGAGAACCTTCTCTCATTGTCAAAAATCGAAATGCAACTTGATCAAAAACCAGAAGAAACTGTTGATGTTTTAGATTTAGCCGAAGATGTGGCTCAAGGTCTTTCTTTGAAAGCTCAACAACGGAATATTCAAATCAAAGTCACAACAGAAGATGATATTCCGTTGATTACTGCAGACCAAGCACAAATCAGACAGGTTTTGCAAAACCTTCTGGATAATGCCATAAAATATGGGACGACAAATACTGAAGTTGTCCTACGTTTACAAACTTGTGACACTATTCCGTTTTCAAAAACATTCAAAATTGCCGACGGATCTGCTGTTGCCATATCCGTTAACAATAAGGGGCCAAAAATCTCTTCGGAAAACTTAGCCAGATTAACTGAGCGTTTTTACAGAATGCAGGAACATAAAGACTTGAATATTAAAGGAACAGGATTAGGTTTAGCTATTGCAAAACAGATTATTGTCCGCCATCGAGGAAATATGACCGTTAATTCTAATGGCTATAACGGAACAACGTTTACCATTTATCTACCGCAAACACAGGAGAAATAAACGATGAAGCTCGAAGTGCTAGGAACAAATGCGGCCTTTGCCAAAGACGGAATTACAAATTCTTTTATTCTGTGGAAATATGAAAATGATGGAATTTTATTAGATTGCGGCTTTAGTGTTTTTCATGCGCTGTTGCAAAAAAACTATGCCGATAAAATCAACACTGTTCTTATTTCCCATCTGCATCAGGATCACAGTGGCTCTTTAATCAACTTCTTGGATTATCGTTTCAAAGTTTTAAATCGGACGACCTCTGTCGGAGGAACAAATATTGATCGTTTTATACAGATTCACTCCGGAAACGGCTGGGAAGATAAGTTGCATTCTTTTCCCGAAAATCTTAACTATAAACGCATTGAAGTTCCTCATGCCAAAGGAATGGAGTGTTATGCCCTGTTTGTTGAAAATAAACTTTTATACAGCGGTGATAGTGCTGTTTCAATCCTAACAACACCGGAAGCACAAACAGCCAAAATGATTATTCACGATACCAGTCTAACTCGTGGGGGCATTATTGTCAGTATTGATGAACTGGCGGAAGCTTCTCCGGAAATTAAAGCAAAAACTTTTTTATCTCACTATCTGCCTAAAGATTATGATACTCTCGCTGAAAAAGCTGCACGCTATGGTTTTGGCGGGGTCTTAAAATCCGGAGATGTTTTTGAACTTTAAGCCTCTGTTTCTCCACAAACATCCGGCGCCATGGCATCTCGTTTATAAAAATGAAGGAATGTCACGGGCTTAATATCTGTTGCCGCATAAACCATTTTACGGATTTTTGATTGAATAAAATCTCTAATCTGAGGTAAACGATAATTCAACTTTACAGCCTCCTGCGGAATTAAAGATAGCATCTTTTTCTTTATCTCATCAGCAAGAACAATGAATTCTTTTTCTTCAAGAATGTCTATTGACATAATCTGCAAATCTTCCACTTGCCAATTTTCACTTAAAACAACGCCTATATATAAACTGCAATTGTAAGCAATCCGCTTACGATTTTTTATAAGCTGAGAATTTAAGCTGATGATCTGCTTTCTATCAACAGCCAACTCGTCTACCGGAACTTCTCCGACGATTTCAGCCTTTTGCTTATCTATTAAAACGACATCTCCGTCACGAGCGATAATCACATTAATTCCCAATTCTTGAGCAAAACGTTTTTGTTGGCGAATTGATCGCTTGTCTCCATGAACGGGAATAATCGTCCGTGGCTTAATAAGCGAAAACATTTTAACGATATCTTCTTTTGTTCCATGTCCTGATGTGTGAACAGCATATTCTTCAGTAGAAATAACCTCCACCCCCGCATCACGCAATTTTTCCTGCATTCTTTCGATTTTTTCTTCGTTTCCGGGAATAATTTGAGAAGAAAAAATAATCGCATCCCCTTTTCCTAATTTGATATTTTTATTTTCGCCATTTACAATACGCGTTAAACCGCTACGATAATTCCCCTGAGAACCGGCACAAATATATAACATTTTATCCAGAGGAATATCCATCGCCTGTGCGGCATCGGTATATGGCGGCAGATCTGCCAGAAAACCACAATCCTTGGCAATTTTCATATTTTGGACCAAACTTCTACCGGCGATAACCGGCGTTCTTCCAACGGCATGAGCCGCTAATATAAGGCTCTCCATACGGGCAATATTAGAGGCAAAACAGGTGGCGACCAATGTATTTTCAAATCGCGGCATCATTTCCATCAAATTTTTACGAATATCACTCTCAGATAACGTTTGTTCATTATGATGTGCCATAGGAATAGAATCGCCCACATATAAATCCACACCTTCTTGACCAATTTCTTCAAGACGTTGATAATCTGTTTTCATAAAGCCGATTTCCTGATTGTCAAAACGCCAATCCGTAGCATGAAAAACCGTTCCGTAACGTGTCCGAATAAAAAGAGCCGAGTTTTCAGGAAGAGAATGAACGACAGGAACAAACTCAACTTCAAAATTATTTAATTTGACGATCGGATTTTCATTTACCGAATGCAATTCCACAAAATTTTCCAAATCATATTCTGCCAATCGGGGGCGAATATGTCCTAAAGTGAAATCTGTCGCATAAACAGGACAATGCAATCGCGGCCAAATATGAGCAATCGCTCCGAAGTGATCTTCATGAGAATGTGTTATAAATACCCCCTCAATTCGATCCTGATAGTTTTCAAGAAAGGAAGCATCAGCCAATCCCAAATCAATTCCAGGAAAATCATCATTCAAAAAATCATAGCCTGTATCGACAACAATTATGTGCCCATCTACAATATAGGCATACATGTTCATTCCGACTTTTTCTGCGCCGCCCAATGCTACAAAATAGATTCCCTGTTTATCCATTCCGGGGATAAAATCTCTTTTATCCTCACATTTTTCTACAAAACCAAATAAATCCAGCTGTGTTTCCTGTTCTTTATTCATTTATTTTTCTTTTCATCTTGTTGACTATAGATAACATCTCCGGCAAAAATCTTATTAATGCTTTTCCCCTGTCTTAAAAGGAGATGTCCTTGTTCATCTAATCCTTCAAAAATACCTTTTATCGTGTTTTTTTCGCCGTTAACCACGATTTCCGTTCCCAATCCCTTCACTCGTTGTAACCAAAGCTCTTTTATAGCGCTAAAGCCGTGAGATTTTCGGAGCTGTTCATTCTTATCAAGTTCTTGTAAAAACTGTCGTAAAACAGAAATACGATCCGTGCTCGTTCCTAAACTTTTCAGGCTCACAGATTGATACGGATTCATTTGCCCTAAATCCGGTGCTGATACAATATTTACGCCGATACCGGCGATTATATAGCCATTTTCGCCTTTTTCAAGCAAAATTCCGGAAATTTTTCGATTGTCTGCCAACAAATCGTTTGGCCACTTTAGGTATAAATCTATATGAGGAGCTATTTTTTTTACGGCTTCGTAAAGGCTTAGCGAAATCAAAAAGACTAACTGATTCAAATCACTAATTGCAAATGGCATTGCTAAACTCATAAACAGATTACCTTCTTCACTAAGCCATGAGCGACCGCGGCGACCACGTCCGTTGGTCTGATGTTGTGCTGTTACAACAAATCTGGCCGCCGGAGCCTCTGCACTGAGTTCAATCGCTTTATCGTTTGTACTGGACAATTCATCAAAATCAAGCCACTGCCATTTGCCTATCTCTTCCATCAACGGCTCCCAACTAAAATTTGCTCAGCATTATTTAATAAATACCCCGGGTTCAAAATAGAAATAACTACCAATATGATATTAATAAACAAACAGATGTAGATTGCTTTATCTGTCCTGTCAAAAGACGTTTGCGGAGATTCGAAATAAAGCATACGGATAACTTTGAGATACGCGTTTAGCAGAAACAGCAAAGAAAGGAGCATAAAAACAACGGTTCCCCAGCGTTCATCCAATACCATATTATTAATCGTTGATAACCGCCCTAAAAATCCCAACATCGGTGGTGTTCCCACCAGAGAAAGCATAAAAATTCCCAAAGCCGCAGACATATATGGCTTGTGTTCAGAAAACCCATTCAAACTATTGATGTCCGACAAGTAATTACCGCGACTCTTCATTCCCAAAAATACAGTATAAATACCAGCCATAGCTAAAATATAAATTTGCATATAACTAAATGCACTCAGCGCATTATTGTGCTCACCACCGGTCAAGCTGAAAACGAAAAATCCCATATGATAAACCGTACTAAAAGCAAAAAGCTCACGGATATTCTTTTCATCATTTGCCGAGAGAGCCCCTATCACAATTGAGCACACGGCAAATGCCAATAATATCGGGGAAATAAAATCCGACATTTCAACAAACAAAACACCCACAAATTTCATAAGAACAGCGAGAAACGCTAAAGGAGGAATTAATGTTAAATATCCACTGACCGGCAGTACCGCAATTTTTATAATTCGGATAAAACTGGAATGAAACGGAGCTAAAGCCAACATAAAAAGAACAGGTGCCAATAACATTCCGGCAACAGCTATTTTCCATAATTGCCGAGGATTTTCCGAAAAGATTCGAGCAGTATCTTCAAAATCCAGACTACCGCTTTCAAGGTATAAAAGAAATACGCCACATTCTAACAATAAGCAAAACAACAGAGCCTGAACGGCATAAGCTCGTCCGGTTTCTTTTACTGAAACTTCGTCTAAATGCAAATAAAGCATTTTCCAATTGATTAAGCATATAAGCGGCAGAAGAATGCCTATTACGGCAAAATTTTGAGCAGAAATCAAAAGCTCCAAGCATAACAGCTCTCCAAACCCCAATTGATAAAACCAATATGACGGATGATTCTTATTCAAAAACCACTTTGATGATAAATAAAACCATGCCAATGCAATAATATACATAACCGTCTTAAACAATGTTGTATAAGGACTATTGATAAACCATTGGGGAAAAGCGCTCAGATTATAGAAAACGATCGTTGCCAATAAAATAACCAATAAAAATATTTTTCCTATTGTGAAAAAAGTTTTTGAGGTTTGATTTTGCCGGCAACGACGTACCACTACAGCCGCAAGGAGAAAACAAATGAATGCAAATTCAGGAAGCAGAATAAACCAATTATGCAACATAACTCTTTCCTCTCCTATGCTTCTAAAACAAACCATAGAGGTTTGAACAATGACATCATTAAAACAAACATGATAAATAACATAAAGGCAAATAATGACTTAGAAATATCATCTTTTTTATCAATCGGGCAGTTTATATTACTCAGTTTATGACGGTAAAGTTCTTGCAACAACGATGCGCCCACCAATGTCATTGAAACAATGATAATCCCTCCGACTTTAATATTAGAGGACAGTAACTTTGACAAGATTAAAAAATTGTTCAAAAAAACTGCTGATAAAGGAATCCCGACAGCGGCCAATGTAATGTAAGAATAAACAAAAGACAAATGTGGTACTTTACATAAAAAACCGGATCCGGAAATGCCGTATGCTTCTTCCTTATGAAAAATATAGCCGGATAAAACTTCTAATGTTGCAACAATAATGATAAAGCTGAACAGAGAGTAACCAATATTTAACAAAATCAAATGGTCATTCATGAATACACCCATTAGGTATATCGTATAATAAACGGTTATAAAAGAAAAAAGCTTGTACTGATAATCTTTATTGATAAAACCAATTAACGAGATAAACAAAATTGTAATAACCCCAATAATATTGATCCATACAATATAAACATCTATCGGCATAATAAAGTTTCCGGGAAGAAAACGAATAAAACCATAAATAGAAGTCAAAGGCATTAAAACGGTAATGATAAATGTTAAAGGATTGCGAATACCGGAACTGATTGCGGATATCCAATAGTGAAACGGCCAAATCGGTAAACGAGATAAAAAGGAGATAAAGATAGCCCCCCAAACCAAATATGATGCCGGTGCATTAAATCGAACCTTACTTAATTGATCCATTGTTAAAGAACCGTATTTGTGATAAATGGCCATGGTAGCGCCGAATAAAATAATTGCACCCAGAAAATTATATATAAAAAATCTATAAATATTTCCTTGTTTTTTGACCTCACCAAACATCCCGATAATCATAAACAACGGAATCAGCATTGCCTCAAAAAAGATACAAAAAGAAAAAATATCGGCGGCAACAAAAAATCCGGTTATCATACTCAAAAACAACAATGTTAAAGCCATTAAAGATTTTTGGCGATAAACATTCCCTCGTACACCGGCTACTCCAATCAAAATAGCTAGATGAACAGCCAAAATAATCAGCAAGGAAAACGTATCTACGCCAAACATTAAATTAACTTCGGGAGCATCCAGCCAATTAAATTTTTCCAACAATTGAAGCGTATTTTTCTTTTCATCTATCAACATAAAGATGCGGAAAATCATTAAAATGTTAGCCATAATCGAAAAGACGCAGACATTGAATGCGTTACGCCCCTTTGTTAATTCATCATCCTTGGACATTAAAACAAACAAAACACCCAAAAATGGAATAGCAACGATCAAAGATAGTAATGCAAATGAACTATTCATAGTAATATCTTCCCGCAAAAACAATAAAAATTCCGACACCTAATGCAAACATCATAATGTAATTAAGCCAGACGGCATTCTGAAGGCGATGCAGACTACGAACCAGTAATCCCGTTGATTGCGATAAAGAAGAGATAACCGTACGTTCAATAAACAAAAAGTCAATCGTAATCCACAAAATACGTCCTAACAAACGAATCGGCATCAGAATTAACACTTGGTAAAACTTATCTGTCCAGTCTGTTTCCTGTATTTTTTCATTATTTGCCATTTTTTCTACAAAATTTAACGGATGAAGTATTAAAATAATAAGGAAGCCCAGTCCTCCCAAGCAGAATATTTGTCCGGAAAGCATTTCTAGAGATAATAGTTTCATTGTCCAAGAAGTATAGGCCCACCAGCCTATTATCAAAGCAAGCGGCAACATATAAAAAAACGATGGATTTTTAAGTAAAGCCCAAACATGTTCTCCGGCTTTGGTCTTTCCAAAGTAAATTCCATAAAGAATATGAGCCATACTTATTAAAATTCCAACGAAGCATAAAAGACCAAACTGTCCTACAGGCATTAAAGCCAACTGCTCGAGTAAAAGAAAAATCCCTGCAAGCGTCACGCCAAAACTTATCTTCAATTTTTTGATAAAGCCGCCCATTTGTGAAATTAAAACTTCATTAGAAGCAGCTTCAAAAGCCATCATAATAAAAACATTGAGCAGTAACATCGGGGGAACAAGCGCAAATAAATGCAACCCCGAAGTAAACTGAGGGGTGGTGCACATAGACATGATGATCGCAGCCCCAAACATCTGGTTGAGGTAAATGGTTTTTGATTTTAAATTATCCATTAAGATGGCACCGAAAAATCCCCACAATCCAGAAACTAATGTTACCCCCCAAACCACGTTTATATTTACGGATGGAGCAGCTGCAATCATCGGATAAACCTTAAACAAAATTATAAAAGCAGATATCGGTGTCATCAATAATGTTAATGCTATCAGTCGGTTAAAAGGCAACTCTGGAGCTTCCGTCAAAGTGTTTTGAAAAGGAAATATTCCGGCTTTGGCAAAAATATTTATTAATAATAAGAGCGCAACAAAATCCTTATGCTCACCAATATGCGCATAAGATACCACACAGTCAGATAACGCAATTTTTCCCAAGCTTCCATAGATAATCGCACAAGCAGTAAACAGAGCCATTTCTGCAACAAAGTTATAAAACAGATATTTCTTTTTGATTTCCATCCGGTCGATTAAATAGAAGCCGAAAATAGTATAAAGGCAGCTTCCGGCTATTAATTGGATAAATCCCTCGGCAGAAGCCAGAATAACAAAAGCCCCAATGCTCAAAATAAGCTGCGCGGAAAAACTTCTCCCTTGTTTTTCAACTGAACTAAAAACAGTCAAATATATTAATCCCGAAATTGACAGAACAATCGGCAATAATAATTTACGTAATGCCGAATCGAAATGTAAATTCAAAGAACTGTGTAAACCTGCTGATGGAAGCCAATCATAGCGCCAAGAAACGACTTGTCCGTTTATAGGTAAATTCAAATGATATAAAAAGAACAGACAACAGCTTAAAAGCAGCATAATCCCTGTCATTCGCTGTCGACCGGGTACCAGTACCCCCCCAAAAGCAATGACCATTAACCCCAGATAAATATTTAAAATCATCTTTCCCGCCTGTTATATTGTTGAAAATCAATATAACAAAAAACAAGGGCTTTTAAAGCCCTTATTCATTCATTGAGGATATGTTGATGTTTATCTTATTGCATCCAGACTGCGAACAATCCGAACAGGAACCGTATATTCACGAGCCACTTCATCACCGTCAATTTCAGCGACAACCACTTCATCTACAATTTTGAGCGGTGTACTTGCCTCGTGATTGATACCATTCAGGAATACAGCGCTTTCACGACTACGATATAATAATGCTGTATCTCCACCATCATAAACAAAACGGGGATTTTCAGGTCCGCCGCGACGATGTCCGATAACGATGAGGATCTCTCCTTCGCTATTTTGTAAAATATCGTATCGACCTTCTTTTTCCATATCTAATTCGTTGCCCATAATATCCTCTTTATTCGTGAATCGTATTCAAACATGGGGGTATAGTAGCACATAATTATTAACAAATATACTACAATTTTATTTTTTTGAATTTTTTTTATTTTTTTAGTTGACTTCATTGTTTTTATCTTTTATACCTACCTTCGTCCTTGATATGAAGGGCTCGTAGCTCAGTCGGTAGAGCATTTGACTTTTAATCAAAGGGTCGGCGGTTCGAACCCGCCCGAGCTCACCAATAAAAAAAACACTCCTCCTTGTGAGGAGTGTTTTTTTTATTGTATGATGCTCCGGAGAGAAACGCCGAGACGAGCGGTTCGACTACGAGCAAAAGGCGAACGTCAGGGCGCCGGTGAGCAAAGCGAATGAGCGATGTGAACGAAGCGAAGCGGAGTAGCCCGCCCATATATTTAGCCCTCCTCCTTGTGAGGAGTGTTTTTTATTGTATGATATTCCCCTTTGCCCATTGCTGTTAAAAATCTTATAAAACAATTGGAAAACAGCAAAAAATAAGCTATTTATTGACAAGTTGACAACACAATAATCAAGGATGTGAGATGAAAAGGATGGGAAAAATAATGCTTTATTTTATCGGATTAATTGTTCTCTGTGCGGCCTATTTAGGGGCTTATGCTTGGCGTGAAATCGGACAATCTCCGTCCGAAGAAGAATTAAAATCATTCGAAAAACTCCCCTATTTCCAAAACGGCAAATTCCATGGTCCGGAAGAAATGCGTTTTTATCCTGATAAAGTACGCAATGGTCCGGCCGGCTTTTCCCGGATGTTGTTTCCTTCAAAAT
>CAYLIN010000025.1:0-11999 GCA_964383725.1 uncultured Azospirillaceae bacterium
TCAATAAGTATTAGTAGTTGAGGATAGGTCAGTTGAAAAAAGATTCTAAAAACGAACTTTTATACAGTGCTTTTTGCGAGTTTGCTAAAAATGGCTTTTTTGGGGCGACAACACGTGATATTGCCAGTCGTGCCGGTGCCAATATATCCTCAATATTGTATTATTTCGGCGGTAAAAAGGGGATTTATACCGCGGCTTTGGAGAGTATTGTCGAGGCGGTCAATAAGGAAACGACTGCGCTGGTCACGGAATATGACCGAGTGATGCAAGATAAAGACAGTGTCGAGGCGAGGGAAGTTTTGAAAAAATTTACCAAGGCTTTTCTTTATTTAAGTTGCGGGGATACGTTGTCTGAGGATATGAAAGCTGTTTTTTTGAGTGAATATTTTAAGCCGACCGAAGATTTCAGTATTCTTTATGAAGGGCTGATTTTGCCTTTTTATCAAAAAATGGCGAATTTGTTGGAATTGTCCAGCGGCGGCAAGATCTCAATGAAGGATGCTTATTTATATATGTTTCCGTTTTTTGCACAGATGTTTGTGTTTAGCTCCAGACAGGAAAGTATTTGCAAATTTATGGAATGGAAAAGCTATGATGAGCCCGAAAAGCAAAAGCTTTTGGACTATATGTATCATCAGGTTGATTTTCTGATTGACGGGCGAAAATAGCTTTTGGGAAAAAATAAATCAATCAATTGATTGACTTTTTGTTTTTTTTAGGTACTGTGGTTATGTTCGTATTAACTACAGAAGAGACTTTTTTATGAAAAAAATTCTTACATTGACTGCGTTAGGCACAATTTTAATGGCTTCTAACGCTATGGCTGCCGGTTTTCACTTGCGTGAACAATCTGCCGCTGCTCAGGGTAACGCTTTTGCCGGCGCAACTGCCGGTGCTGAAAACGGCTCCTATGCTTATTACAACGTTGCCGGTTTGACGCGCCATAAAGGCACTCAGGTTAATGCCGGTGTGACTTATATCGCTCCTCGTTCTCAGGCTCAGGATGTGCGTGACCAAAATGGTGTTCCTCAAATGAATATTGATAATATCGTTCATGCCGCATGGTCTCCGAACGGTACGGTTTCTTATCAATTGGATGATAAAACAACTTTTGGTGTTTCTTTGAATGTGCCGTTTGGTATGATTACTAAATATGACAGCCGTTGGGCAGGTTCTGACCATGGTATTCTGTCAAAAGTTACTGCCGTTACAACAACCCCGATGATGGCCTACAAAGTCAATGACAAATTATCTGTCGGTGCCGGTTTGCCGATTCAATATGTTAAGGCCAGACTGACAAACAGTGCTTCTCAACGTATTTTGGATGATGTTAAATTGCAAGGCGATACGGTTGATGTCGGTTATCAGTTGGGGGCAATGTATGAATTTAATGACAAGGCTCGCGTCGGTGTCGGTTATCGCAGTGAAATTCATCACAAACTGAAAGGTGATATTGAGTCTAAAAAGGCAGCTATGGCAGGTGCGTTAGATCCCCAAAACAATCTTGGAACAGCAATGTTGCTTAACCAAGACATTCATGCTAAGTTAAATACACCGGCGATGTTATCTGTCGGTGGGTATTATCAGCTGAATGACAGATGGGCTGTTATGGCTGAATATCAACGTGTGTTCTGGAGTTCTTTTGATTCTTTGGATATTTATGGTAAGAATGTCAACCGTCCGGATACAGGTATGATTTCTTCTACCAAAGAAAATTGGCGTGATACAGATTTTTATGCTATCGGTGCCAGCTATCAAATCGATCATCAATGGAAAGGTCGTTTCGGTATTGCTTTAGATGAAGGTGCTGCTCGTTTGTCAGAAAGAACACCGCGTATTCCTGATTCTGACCGTATTTGGTTCTCCGGCGGTTTGAGCTATGAATATAACGAAAATCTGACTTTTGATGCTGCTTATACCTATATTATGGCTAAAGATGCGACAGTTGACACGACTTTGACACAAAATACAGGTAAAGGAAGCAGTGACTTCTCAGCCAAGTATAAAAACTCGGTTAAACTGTTTGGTTTGTCTCTGAACTACAAATTCTAACCGTTTGAATTGGAAAAAAAGACCGGTCGAAGTTATTCGGCCGGTTTTTTGTTGCAATAACGGAAAAATCTGTTATAATGACAAAAATGGACGAACGGAGGTTCTATGGCTGTATACAATGTTTCTTATAACTCCAATTGGTTGGATGCGATAGTTTCGTTTGCAGAAAAGAGTAATCGTGACGGCGCCTTATACAAAGATTTTTTATCATATGGCTATGATTTTGAACGTGAGTTGCAACGTAAAGGACTTCCTCGTGTTTCAGCAAGTGAATATTTGCCCGTTTGGGGTGTTTTGACGGAGACGGTCGAGAAGTTTATTGCAGATGCGGCTAATCCGAAAGAAGCTGCCGGAGCTCTGTTTTGGCGTTTGCTTAAATCCTCGTATAATGGAAGTAAGGTTGATGCTTCAAACTTCTTTCGTAAAGAGCGAATTTATCAGCGTAATATGATTAATTTGTTAAATTGTTTCAAATTAGATTTGTCTGCTAAAGATAAAATTAATGCGCTGGCATTTTTGGATTATAAATACACGACTGATGAATATTTGCATTTGTATCAATCGTTGGGGGAATTTAATCTTGGTGAAAATCCAGAAAATTTAGATTATGAACGAACTCAAACAGTCCGTTTGTTTGGTGATATTTTCAAAAATTCTCAAAAATCAACTTGGAAGAATAAAGTTTCTTCGGTCGCTGTTTTATTGGAAAGTATTGCTCGTAATGCCTCTTTTTTAGAGGGCGTGTCTTGTGACGGGGTAGAAATTGATGATAGCTCTCGTGCTAAAATGCTGGCTATTATGAAAAAAAGTCATCATACATTTTCGTTGAAATGTTTGACTTATTTTTCAGCTTCTGAAAATACACAGACAGAAACAAATACGGAAAGCTATATGGCTGTCGTCTTAAATAAACTTGAGAAAGCGACTGATGTTGAAAATCGGAGAATGTTGTTGAATGTTTTTACTCCGAAAGTAAATGTGCGTGTTGATGAGGCAACTTCTTTTAGTGATAGATTTGTAGAAAATTATGGACGTTATTTGAATTTGATTGCGACGAATTTTCCTAAATGTCAAAATATTCCAGTTGATAAATTAGAGGCATTGTTAGCAAAAAATGCTAATGAAAAAAATATGTATAATGTTCATTCATCTTTGTTTCCCGGAGAAATTCAAGAGAATGAATTGCCGCCTTTTGATAAAAAACTGGTGTTGAAGGTGGCACGGAATTATGTGAATTCTTTTAACAGATACCAAAAGATGGATGAGTTAAATTTTGATTTTTATGAAAAAATGACACAGATGCTTGGGCGGATTGTGACTTCCGGTTGCTATAAAAAGAACGAGGTGCGAGATTTGTGTCAGGTTTTGTGCAAAGGGGATGAGCCTCTCAAACGACAGATGGCTAAAAAAATTATGACTATTTATACAGCCTCTGAAGTTGTTCGTTCCAGAGGGGGACGTTCTTAAAGTTTTTGTCTTAAATATTTTGCCGTATAGCTATTTTCACATTGAGCCACTTGTTCCGGTGTGCCTGCGGCAATAATTTGTCCTCCGCCGTCACCGCCTTCGGGACCGATGTCGATGATATAGTCCGCGGTTTTAATCACATCCAGATTATGTTCAATCACAATCATGCTATTGCCTTGTTCGACCAACGCATGAAGAACTTTCAACAAGCGGTTGATGTCTTCAAAGTGCAAGCCGGTGGTTGGTTCGTCCAGAATATAGAGCGTTTTTCCGGTTGCTCGTTTGGAGAGTTCTTTAGAGAGCTTGATACGTTGGGCTTCACCGCCGGAGAGGGTGGTGGCAGACTGTCCGAGGTGGATGTATCCCAAGCCGACTTTGCGCAGCAAATCAAGCCGATTACGGATAGCCGGAATGGCTTCAAAGAAATCATAAGCTTCATCAACGGTCATGTCTAAAACGTCGGCGATGGATTTATCTTTGTATTTAACTTCTAATGTTTCTCGGTTGAAGCGTTTGCCTTTGCAAACGTCACAAGCGACATAAACGTCGGGCAAGAAGTGCATTTCGATTTTGGTGACACCATCGCCTTTGCAGGCTTCACAACGACCGCCAGCAACGTTGAATGAAAATCGTCCCGCAGTGTATCCTCTGGCTTTGGCTTCTGGAAGACCGGCATACCAATCGCGGATATAGGTGAACAATCCTGTATAAGTAGCGGGATTGGAACGCGGGGTGCGCCCAATCGGTGATTGATCGATATTGATGATTTTATCAATATTTTCAGCGCCGACAAGCTTATCAAATTTGCCAGTTGGAATACGGCTGCCGTTAATCTCTTTATTTAGAGCTTTGCAGAGAGTTTCCAAAATCAGCGATGATTTGCCGCCGCCGGAAACACCTGTAACACAGGTCAGTGTACCGAGTGGAATTTTGACATCAACGTTTTTCAGGTTGTTGGTTTTTGCACCTTTGACACCGATAAACTTACCATTGCCTTTGCGGCGTTTTTCAGGAATGGCAATACGACGCTCACCATTTAGGTATTGGGCCGTCAAGCTACGGGTTTTTAAGACATCCTTAACTTCACCTGAGGCAACTACGTGTCCGCCTTCTTGACCGGCACCTGGTCCCATATCAACCAGATAATCAGCGGCGCGAATGGCATCTTCATCATGTTCAACTACGATGACGGTGTTGCCGATATCACGCAGGCGAGTGAGTGTTTCTAACAAACGGTCATTGTCGCGCTGATGCAGACCGATGGAGGGCTCATCTAAAACATAAAGAACGCCTGTTAAGCCGGAGCCGATTTGGCTGGCCAGACGGATACGTTGAGCCTCACCACCAGACAAACTTCCGGACATGCGTGATAGGGTCAAATAGTCCAATCCAACGTTGTTTAGGAAACTCAGGCGTTCGATAATTTCTTTGAGGATTTTGGCCGCTATTTCCTGTTTTTTTGGGGATAGGGTCGGGCCGATGCCACGGAACCAAGTCAGCGCTTTTTTGACTGACATTTCGGAAACATCCATAATATCCATGCCTCCGATCTTGACAGCCAAAGCTTCCGGTTTTAGGCGTTTGCCTTGACAGTGTTCGCAAGGAGCGGCGGATTGGTATTTGGCAAATTCTTCACGCACCCAAGCGGAATCTGTTTCCAAAAAACGGCGTTCCATGTTAGCAACGACGCCTTCAAACGGTTTATCTGATACAAAAGAGGAATAATACATTGGGATACAGACATTGCCGGAGCCGAATAAAATGACATTGCGAGCTTTTTCCGGTAGGTCGCACCAAGGTGTTTTCTGTGATATATTTAAGAAGTCGCAAAGAGAGTCTATAGCTTGATTGTGAAAAGAACTTCTTCCCGTATTCCAAGGTGCTATTGCGCCTTGTGAAAGTGACAGTTTAGGATTTGGAACAATCAACTCAGGATCCATGTATAAACGAGCGCCGATACCGTCACAGTGCGGGCAGGCTCCGTAAGGGTTGTTGAATGAGAACAAGCGTGGTTCAATTTCTTCAATGGTGAAGCCGGAAACTGGGCAGGCGAATTTTGAAGAAAAAGTTGTTCGTTCTTTGCTGGTGTTGTTTTCTGTGAAGATTAAGCCATCACCGAGTTTGAGGGCTGTTTCAACAGATTGAGCCAATCGTTCAGAAATTTCCGGTTTGACAATGATACGGTCAACAACGACTTCAATATCATGTTTGATATTTTTGGCAAGAGCAGGAACTTCTTCAATATCGTAAATTTCTCCGTCGATTTTTAAGCGTTGGTAGCCCTGTTTTTGCAGGTTTTCGATTTCTTTTTTGAATTCACCTTTTTTGCCGCGGGCAATGGGAGCTAATAAAAGGAGTTTTGTCCCCTCCGGCATGGCAAGGATTTTATCAACCATCTGTGAAACTGTTTGAGACTCAATTGGTAATCCTGTAACCGGAGAGTATGGGGTGCCGGCACGAGCCCACAGCAGACGCATATAGTCGTAGATTTCAGTTACGGTACCGACAGTTGAGCGAGGGTTGTGAGAAGTGGTTTTTTGCTCAATGGAAATGGCGGGGGAAAGCCCTTCAATGGAATCGACTTCCGGTTTTTTCATCAGGTCAAGAAACTGGCGGGCGTAGGATGATAAGCTTTCAACATAGCGGCGTTGTCCTTCGGCGTAAATTGTATCAAACGCCAGAGAGGATTTGCCTGAGCCGGATAGACCGGTAATCACGGTCAATTTGTTTTTGGGAATGTTGATGTCCACACCTTTGAGGTTGTGTTCGCGTGCGCCTTTGATTTCTATTTTATCATTACTCATCTGTATCATCTCCTGTGATGCAGTATAATAGCCAAATCACGATAAATTTCAATAGGGATTTAGGGGTAGATATTTTGTATAAAAAAGAAACCTCCGGTATTGTTTTACCGGAGGGTGAGAAATTATGAGGCTGATTTGAAAGTCAGTTTTACTCATGTTTCTTCTGAAATTAATTTTTTCAATAAAAGGTTTTAGATTTTAAGGTTATCTGTCTCGTATCATTAGGGTAAGGCGTTATTTGTTAGAAATTCTAAATTCTTAAAACGCGGGTGCCCTGATATTAATGTTCGACAATCTTTTATCTTTTATTGACGGGGGGGTGTGTATCATAATTTATCTTTAGTAGTTTCTATAATTGGTTCTTGATGCTATAAAAGCATATAAAATATATTTTGTCAACAAAAATTTTGTATATTTTGTATTTTTTTTGAAAATGTATAAAAAAGCCGCTGTAGCGTTTCACAACGATACAACGGCGGCAGTAAGAAAAATTCGAAATTTTAAGTGAAAAGCTAAAGAAAAAAGCTGTTAATATCTTGATTCTCTGAAAGCATGGTCCACTTAATAAAAGGTGAGACGATGCTAAAAGCAGAAGAATTGTCACTCAAAAGAGGTGAGAATGCTTGTGCATTTAGAGATTTATTTCGTTTTCTTGTTATGTATTTATAAAAATTGGAATAATGATAATTTGTGATGACGTATTTCTGGCAAATTTTTATTGTTTTGTCAATATGTTTTTTGTGAGAATTTTAAAAAAAACTTGAAATGGTTATAAGAAATGATAATATTGCACGTCATGTTTTGTGGTAACGATTTGAATTTATGTTGAAATTTTGTTTACATAGCCTTTGGTGCATTATTTTGTTGGGCGTTTTTTCTGCGCAAGCGAGAGTTAACGTCGCTGTTGTTGCGCCGCGAGTCGGAGATTTGAAAGTTTTCGGTGATGAATTGGTTAATGGTGTTCAAATTGCGATTGATGAGATTAATGCTCAAGGCGGAATAGAAGGTGAGAGCGTCAATTTGTTGGTTGTTGATGACCAATGTAAAGACATGTTTGCCGTTTCTACGGCACAAATGATGGCTGTTAATGCGAGTCGGGAAAAAATCAATCTTGTTATCGGTCCTTATTGTGACAATGCTTTTGATAAGGTTTCCTCTATTTATGCCAGAGCTAATATTTTTCAGATTGTTCCGACCAGTATCAGCAAAAACAGTGCTGTTCATCATCAGGAAGGATTGGTGAAAATGGTGGCTTCAACGGACAAACAGGGAGAAGACTTTTTTAATTATTATGATGCGAATTTTAGCGGTAAACGCGTGGCTTTAGTTTATGATTCTTCAGTGCGTGATGTGGTTGAAATTGCTGCTGCCATTCAGAATGAGTTTCGTTATCAAGGACAAGCTGAACGTTTGATGAGTTATAATATTGACGTCTATCGTGGTCGTTTGTCAAAAATGGCTCGTCAGATTGTTAAAGATGATAATGATGTTGTTTATGTTTTGGGTACGGCTGCTGATATTGCAAAACTTTCTCGTGAGTTGAAAGATGAAAAAAAGGATTTGGTTCTATTTACCAACCGTTATTTGGCTCAAAAAAGTTATCGTGATATTTTAGGGGAACAAGGGGAAGGGACATATATGGTTGCTTTGCCATCGTTGAAAAATAGTCCTGATTTTACCGAAACATTAGTTCGTTTGCGTTTGCAAGGGGCAGAGCCGGAAGGTTTGGGTGTTTATGGGTATTCTGCTATTAAACTTTGGCGGGATTTGGTGGATAAGGCTTCTTCATTTAAGTATAAAGACTTGGTCAAAACATTAAACAGTACTCCGTTTGTTATGCCTTGGGGAGAAACGATGTTTGTCAATGGTATGCCGGAAAAGTCGCTTAATTATGGAATTTATAAGTTTCAAGATGGTGAATATGCACAGGTTTACTGATTTTTTGTTCCTTTCTTGGTTTATTTGTGTATAGTAAAAAACAGTTTTAATAATCGTAATATAAAGGTAATAAAAGAATGGCTGGAAGCATTAATAAAGTTATTTTGGTCGGTAATCTGGGGGCTGATCCGAAAGTCAGCAATACTCAGAGTGGTGCTAAAATCGTTAATTTGAATTTGGCAACGTCTGATACATGGCGCGATAAATCTACCGGTGAACGCAAAGATCGTACCGAATGGCATCGTGTGGTTATTTTTAATCCGCAGTTGGCCGAAGTGGCTGAAAAGTATTTGCGCAAAGGCTCTAAAGTTTATTTAGAAGGTCAGTTGCAGACACGTCGTTGGGAAGATAACAACGGTCAGGAAAGATATACTACAGAGGTTGTTTTGCAGAACTTCAGCGGTAACTTGGTTATGCTGGACGGTCGTGGTGACGGTGTTCCAGCCGGTGGCAATGATGTCTTTACACCTGCCGGCGGTAATGGCTGGGATTCTGCTCCGTCTGCAGCACCGGCTGCTGATTTGGATGACGATATTCCATTCTAAGGTAAAACTTATGTAACAGAAAGAAAACCCTGCCGATAGAGCAGGGTTTTTTGTGACTTATATAAAAAAAACCTCCGGCACAATGTGCGGGAGGAAGAAATTCTTGGGCTGAAAAATCAGTTTTACCATTTTTCTTTTGATCTGCGAGTGCCCCCATGAGGTGCCGGTGAAAAAATTACCGGAGACGAAGTGGGGCGATGAAAACGGGGATTATCGAGGTTGCTTCGATAAGCCGGGCGATGCTCTAATCATAGTTTCTACGTTTATTCTCTTACTTTAGCCGGTAACAGTTGTTGGAGCATAAAAAAGAACAAGGAGCTCTGATAGGGTGCATCGATTGTGTTTGTTTATTTTTAATAGTTGTCATGATAATTTGTGTTAATGAAGATATTTATATACAAAAAAAATATTTTTGTCAATATGTTTTTTTATTTTTTTTCTTAGGAGAGAAAAGTTTTATTTCTGAGCCAAAAATTCGTTGAGATTAAACAATTTTAGCTGAATAAGAAACTTAAATATTAAGTAATTTGCTTCATTAGATTCTTCTTCCTCTTTAAAAAATGTATCAAAAGAAATGTATCCCTGAGGATCTAATGAACCATCAGCAATTTTTTTATTTCGAAAATAATCGAAGCTTTTATTGTAGTAATGGTTGATTTGGATGCTCGGTTGTTGCGGTTTGTTTTTGATTTTGCTGAAAAAAGCAGTGTTTTCAGGAAAAACTTTGTTGAATATTTTGAATCTGAAAAAATGTGGAGATTTGTAAGATGTTATTTTTTCAGCCCATTTTGTATTCAAAAAACTTTTCATTGATGCCGCATGATAATGACCGAGTGTGAATTGTTCGCAGATGAGTTTATTGGTGTTTTCGTGAATGATTCCTGATGAAGAAAACATATACCAAGGGAAAGATATGGCAGGAAACTTACTGTATTTTTTTAAGCAAGATTTTAAATCTTTTCCTTTCAAGGGAACAGCATATTCATCTAAATCGATAAAAGCTATCCAGTTTGTTTCGGAAGCATAGTTTTCGACACAATTTTGGTAGGCTTGACTTTGTCCGTGTTTAACAGGAAATTCAGTTAATGTTACCAAATTGTTGTCAATGTATGGTTGTAGTATTTCTTTATAATTATCTTGTGAAAAATTATTGTATAAATAAAAATGCTCAACACCGGCCAGTAGGTGATAATTTATCCATTCTGTTAAGAATTTTCCTTCATTTTTAAAAATTGCGCAAACAGACAGGTAATACTTCTTTTGCGGAAGTTTTGAAGAGCAAAATAAGCGAATAAGTATATTTTTGATAGAATTTTTTACATATGACAAAGTATGTCTGCATATTGACATAAAGGCACCTATATTATTTTGAGTAAAAAGTTAAGAAGTTTGAATTTTTTTCTGATAAATAAGCAACTGAACAAGCTATTACGAATATCCAGGTATTGTGGACGATATATTCCTTCTTGTTGTAGTTGTGCCAGAATAGAGCTGTATTTTTCCCAATATTGAAAATGTTTATTATTTTTTGTTTTTTTATAAGGGGAGATGATACTATCTTTGCAAAGCATTTTTGCATAACGATAATTTTGGATTCTGCGGATTTTATCTGGTAATGGTTTGTCATCAAACAGATTAATAAGATAGCGAACAGTATTTATTCCGTTATAGATACTATCTTCGTGAAATTGTGAATGAGTTAAAGAACCACGACGAACGCGATAAAAAATTAATGTTTCATTTAAAAACGTGATATTTGATGCCTGATATAATAAAGAGTGCATCATTATGAAATCTTCTGCCACTTTGACGTTTGTTTGAAAACGGAGATTTTGAAATATTTCTTTTTTATATATCTTGTCGCAAAGAGAGGGGCATGGAGTTGGAAATTTGTGAGTGATAAAATTTTCAAACGGGGTTTTTACAATGGTGCATTGCAATGGGTAAGATACTTTGTTAAAAGCAGTAATACTTTCATCTTCTTTAATACGACTAAAATTGCAAAAAGCGATGTTACTGTCATTTTGTTTGATGCAGTTCAGCATAACTTCCAAGAAATCAGGATGTAAGATGTCATCAGGATCGAAAAAAACAAGATAATTTCCGGTTGCCGCATTGAGAGCTGTGTTTCTGGCGGCTGATACCCCTTGGTTGTTTTGGTTGATGACTTTGAATCTGGAATCTTCGGAGGTGTATTTTTCTAATATTTCTTTGGTCTTGTCTGTACTACCGTCATTGACACAAATAGCTTCAAAATTTTTGAATGTTTGATTTTTTAAGGAATCAAGGGAAGCTGTCATAAACTTTTCAACGTTATAAAAGGGAATTATGACGGATATTTCGGGAGTACTTTGGTTCATGTTTTTTCCTATTTTGATTTTTATTTTAATTATATTTTCACCTGTTTCAATATATAACTATGCAGGGTTGTGGAAAATGACGTAATTTTTTTGCTTTTGTTGTTAACCTTTTGTCTGTGTTGGTGGTGCGAAATCGATTTTAAGGTGCTTTTTTTGCCCGTAGAGAGGAATCTGGTGTTTTTTTACTGGGCATAACTTTGTTAAAACGCTGGCGGCAAAAATCACTTTTTGATATAGTCTGAGCAGTTTGTAATGATAAAAAGGTAAAAAAAGTGTCTGAAGAATTTAATCAAGTGGTTGAGAAGACCAATAAGGATATTTCTCCGGTCGAGATTTCTGAGGAAATGCGCCGTTCGTATCTTGACTATGCGATGAGTGTTATTGTTTCTCGTGCGTTGCCGGATGTTCGCGATGGTTTGAAACCAGTGCATCGCCGCATTATTTATTCAATGTTTGAAAACGGATATGATTACAATCGTCCGTTCCGTAAGTCAGCACGCATCGTCGGTGATGTTCTCGGTAAATATCACCCGCATGGTGACAGCTCAGTTTATGAAGCGATGGTTCGTATGGCTCAGCCGTTCTCAATGCGCGTGCCTTTGGTCGACGGTCAGGGGAACTTTGGTTCTATGGACGGTGACAGTGCCGCTGCTATGCGTTATACCGAGGCTCGTTTGGCTAAAGTGGCTCACTCGCTGATTGATGATATCGACAAAGACACAGTTGACTTTATGCCGAACTATGATGAGAGTTTGCAAGAACCGACTGTTCTTCCGGCCAGTTATCCAAACTTGTTGGTGAACGGGGCGAACGGTATTGCCGTTGGTATGGCG
>CAYLIN010000025.1:12009-13934 GCA_964383725.1 uncultured Azospirillaceae bacterium
GGCAACTAATATTCCGCCGCACAACTTGGGCGAGGTGATTGATGCCTGCTGCGCTTATATTGACAATCCGTTTGTATCTACCGAAGATTTAATCCGTATTGTTCCGGGACCTGATTTTCCGACCGGTGGTTTGATTTTGGGTTACAGTGGGGCGAAGTCAGCTTATTTAACCGGTCGCGGTTCGGTGGTTATGCGCGCTAAGTGCACCATTGAAGAATTGCACAAGGACAAGGAAGCTATTATTGTTCATGAAATTCCGTATCAGGTTAACAAGGCGGCAATGATTACTCGTATTGCCGAGTTAATTAAAGAAAAGAGAATTGAGGGAATTTCTGAAATCCGCGATGAATCTGACCGTCAAGGTGTGCGTGTGGTTATTGAAGTTAAACGTGACTTCCAAGCTGATGTGGTTTTGAACCAATTATATAAATACACACCGTTGCAAACCAGCTTTGGTATGAATATGTTAGCGATTAACAATGGTCGTCCGATGATGATGAACCTGAAAGAGATTATTCAGGCGTTTATCGAATTCCGTGAAGAGGTTATTCGCCGTCGTACGATTTATTTGTTGAACAAGGCTCGTGATCGTGCTCATGTGTTGGTTGGTTTGGCAATTGCTGTTGAAAATATTGATCCTGTGATTGAGCTTATTCGTACTGCGCCGACACCGCAAGATGCTAAAGATGCTTTGTTGTCAAAAGCTTGGCCGGCCGGAGAAGTTGAGGCTTTGGTTCAGTTGATTGATGAGCCTGACCGCAAGGTTGAAAACGGCACTTATCGTCTGTCTGAAGCACAAGCTCGCGCTATTTTGGACTTGAAACTACAACGTTTGACCGGTTTGGAACGTGACAAGATTCATGGCGAATTGGTTTCTTTGGGTGATGAAATCAAAGAATGTCTGTCTATCTTGGCCAGCCGTGAAAAACTTTACGGTATTATGCGAGATGAATTGGTCGCTATTAAAGATGAATATGCGACACCGCGCCGTTCTAAGATTGAAGATATTGAGTATGATACAGATATCGAATCTTTGATTCAGCGTGAAGAAATGGTTGTTACGGTTACTGAAGCCGGCTATATCAAACGTGTTCCTTTGAATGCTTATAAGGCTCAAAAACGCGGTGGTAAAGGCAAGTCAGGTATGGCAACCAAAGATGAGGATTTTGTAACACGTCTGTTTGTGGCTTCGACCCACACGCCGGTGTTGTTCTTCTCATCTAAAGGTCTGGTTTATAAGATGAAGGTTTATAAGCTGCCGTTAGGTTCTCCGACCTCTAAGGGTAAACCGTTCATCAACCTATTGCCGCTTGATGCCGGTGAGACGATTACGACAATTATGAAATTGCCGGAGAACGAGGCAGAATGCCAAGATATGTCTATTATGTTTGCGACCAGTCAGGGTAATGTTCGACGCAACTCGCTGATGGACTTTGTAAATGTTCAGTCCAATGGTAAGATTGCGATGAAACTTGATGAAGGCGACAAGCTGATTAACGTTCGTATTTGTCAGGAAAATGAAGATGTGATGTTAGCGGCCAAAGGCGGCAAGTGCATTCGTTTCCCTGTGACGGAAGTTCGTGTGTTTGTCGGTCGTAACTCAACCGGTGTTCGCGGTATTAAACTGGCTGATGGTGATGAAGTTGTTTCAATGTCAATCTTGAACCATAGTGATGCGACATCTGAGGAACGTGACGAATATCAGAGAATTGCCAATGCGGCTAAACGTATTCAGGCTGAACGTGGTGGTGATTGTGACGTTGTGCCAGAGGAAACGGGTATTCCGTTTGCGGTTCTGACACCGGAAAAATATGCCGAAATGCGTGAGAAAGAACAGTTTATCTTGTCTGTAACAACAACCGGATACGGCAAACGTTCTTCTTCTTATGAATATCGTGTTACCGGTCGTGGCGGTCAGGGTATTG
>CAYLIN010000026.1:0-13660 GCA_964383725.1 uncultured Azospirillaceae bacterium
CTCGCACATCTTTGGAAATCAAACGTAAAGTTATTCAAAGATTGATTGACAACGGTCTGTTCCCGTTCACCAAACGTTACCTGGGAACACTGCGCAATCACTTCTCAACAATCGGTGTTAACGGCATTAACGAAATGATTCGTAACTACACTAATGACGAACATTCTATTGCCGACGAATGGGGCCAGAACTTTGCCGTTAAATTCTTGGATTATATCCGCGATAAACTTGTTAAAATCCAAGAAGAAACAGGTCATATGTACAACCTCGAAGCCACTCCGGCTGAAAGTGCAACCTACCGTTTCGCCCGTGAAGATAAAAAACGTTTCGGTGATATTATCCAAGCCGGTACAAAAGAAAATCCGTATTACACCAACTCTTCTCAATTGCCTGTTGGTTATACAGATGATCCGTTTGAGGCTTTAGAATTGCAATCAACTCTGCAATCTAAATACACCGGTGGTACAGTTTTGCACCTTTACATGGGACAAAGAATTTCATCAGCGAAAGTTTGCCGCGATATTGTTAGACGCGTCTTGACAAACTACCGCTTACCGTACGTGACGATTACTCCGACATTTTCCATCTGTCCGAAGCATGGTTATATTTCCGGAGAGCATCACTTCTGTCCGATCTGTGATGAAGAGAAAAAGGCAGAAAAAAGAGCCGCAGCTTCCAGAAAAGAAGTTGCATAGAGTAAAATTTAACATTGGAGAAAGAAAAGATGACAACTATCAATTTTGAAGACATCGCATTAAAAGACGAAGAAAGACAACCTTGTGAAGTTTGGACACGCGTTATGGGTTATTTCCGCCCGGTATCTGAATTCAATAAAGGTAAAAAGTCTGAATTTTACTCTCGTAAATGCTTCTGCGAAAGCAAGGCTGTAAATATGGATGCTTTTGACATCGCTGCAGAATAAGAAAAATCTGTTGTAGAAAATGTTATCCCGGGTCATAGGCTCGGGATAACGCATATAAGGGAAAATAAAATGGGCAATACTATTATCGTGGGCGGTGTTGAAACCTTTTCTGTTGTTGACTATCCGGGAAAATTAGCCGCTGTCATCTTTATGCAGGGCTGTCCGTGGCGTTGCCCTTTTTGTTATAATACGGCGATTCAAAAAATTGGTCAGTCGACAGATTTTGTTTGGGAAAAATTTGTTGACTTTTTGAAAGATCGCCGCGGCAGATTGGATGCTGTCGTGTTTAGCGGGGGAGAACCTTTGGTTCAGGAAAATCTTGGTGCTGCGATGGATGAGGTTAAAGCGCTGGGCTATCAAATCGGGCTGCACACCGGAGGATACCGCCCTGAACATCTGCAAAAAATTATTGATAAAGTTGATTGGGTGGGGCTGGATATTAAAGCGCCCTTGATAGCTGAGCGTTATAAGGAAGTGACAAAAACCAATCACCTTGATAAAGTTTTGCAAAGTCTGGATATCTTATTGCAATCCGGTAAAGATTTTGAGTGCCGTACCACTTGCGATCCCAGATTATTGAGTGTTGATGATATTTTGACAATGGCTGAAAGCTTACATCAAAAAGGTGTGAAGAAATATTTTCTGCAAAAATATCGTCCCGTTCCGGAGGACACGATAACCAGCGATGCCGACTGTTGTAAGTTTTTCACCAACAAAGCCTTGCTGGCTCACCTTAAAGATTGTTTTGAAGAGTTTGATACCAGAGAATAAATTCTTTGTTTTTCCGATAAATAACAGTAAAAAAGGAAGGTAAAACCTTCCTTTTTTAGTAAGAATTGACGTCAGAACTTGGGCGAAAATAATGTTTTTTCAATCACCGTGTTCCAGAAAAGCCGCTGTAAAAGCAGCTTAAAATTAAAAATTATATCTGACCCCCAGAGAAATCTCTTGAATGTCTTCCAAAAACGTTCCGCCAATGTCTGCATAACGATACATTGCGCGAAAAGCCAAGCGCTTACTTAACCAAATCTGAGCACCGGCACCATAGCGAAGAGCTGTTTTGGATTCATTGATTTTATACGGGACAGAACGATACAAATCGCGAGTATCATTACGATAACCGTTGAGCTTTAGTTCAGCATCAAATTCATATTGAGCAAAACCGACACTTCCCAAAAATTCAAACCACGTTGCTACCGGAACATAAACCAAAGCATCAATTCCATAAGCGTCATATTTCATGCTATATTCTGCTTGTGCAAACTTATCGTAACCGGCATAACTTTCGCTATGTTGAACATCGTTATTTTCCAAAGATTTTTGATAAAAAGCTTCAAATCCTAAATAACGGAACGGACGAAAACCGATGTTTCCATTCAGCGAATCAACACCATCATCAAAGTTGCTGGCTTTGGTTGTAAAATCCGCACCACCGGGAAGAGGACTGCTCATTGTTATATCTTGATCTGCAATACCGGCGGTCCCGATAACATAATCAAAACCGATACTGAAATGTTTCAAATCATTAGTTTTAACTTTTGGGGATTGAGAGCCATAAGCTGAATATGTTGACGGGTAAGCCGAGTTATAAGATTGGGCGACAGCCGTGTTCCATGTTACAGAGCTTAACAAAGCTGTAGTTAGAAGTATTTTTTTCATCATGTAAAACCTTTCTGTAAATTAGAACAAGAATCTGACACCGAAAGAAAATTCTTTCATATCATCAACAACATCACCACCTAAAGTGATATATCGATACATCGCGCGAAGAGCGACGCCTTCAGCGATATTCAGCTGACCGCCGACGGCAAAACGCCAACCGATTTTGTCATCATTAAAGTTTTGATTGATAATGGCATCTAAATCTGTGTTGTCAATGTGAAAAACACCAAAGGTTGCAGAGTTTTCAAACTTGTATTGAGCAACCCCGACAGAAGCCAAAAAGTCGAAAAATTGAGACATTGGAAGATACCCGACAAAATCAACACCATAAGCCTTATATTTTGTCAGATAATCATTTATGGTGTAATAGTCCGGATTGTTGATAACGCGTTGATCAACTTGAGACACTTTATTGTCTTTATACGACATTTGATAAAAAGCTTCCAAACCCCAATATTTGTTAACACGCGCTCCTAAAACAAAAGAGATATTGTCTTGATCATCAATAATTCCGTTCGTATTAATCGAAATCGGTGAATCAGCAAAACGAATGTCATCAAATGTCAAATCAGATGAAGATGCGGATTGCTTAGCAATATTATAATCAAAACCGACATAATATTTGAAATAATTAAGTTTGCGCAATTGATTATTTGCGGCACGTTTAATGTCGCGAATATCTTCATCAAAACCTTTCTTATAGCCAGAATAAAGCGAGTTGCACGGACACATAATGGTTTTTCCCATAACCACAGACCCCTTCTCATCAAAGGGTTCTTCCGGATTGCAGGGACACCATTCAATATTGTACAAACTGCCATAAGAAGGAGTATCAGCAGCTAAAACCTGAGCAGTATTAAACAAAACCGCTACTCCCAGTAGAACGATAAATTTTTTCATGTGGTTTTCCTTAATAAAAACATTGCTTAAACAATAGCTGAGCGGACAAAATTGTTCAATTAAACCAATGGCCTTATGCACATATTTTTATAAGAAAAGAAATTTGTTACACTTTTGTTAATTCGACAAAAATGCGACGAGATTAATTGATTATTAGTAAAAAATAGGTTATAATCGAAATATGTTAATAAAGGCGTAGGTGAGATATGGCTGACAGTGAAGAATTGGAAGATATCATAAGTAAGTTGAAAGAAGGAAAACAACTAACTGATAAAGAATTAGTTGAATTCAGTAAGGCCATTAAGAAAGAAAAAGTGGTTCTTAACGGGCAAGATACCTTGGTCAAAAATCTGGTTGCACAATTGGAAGGCAAGGTACAAGAAGGAAAAGTGGGGTCCCGAGATTTACGCAGTAATGCCAATGATGATTTGACACGCGTCAGTCAAGTGAAGCGTCGTTTCAAGATTTTTGGAGGGCAGTTAGGGCATCAACAACGAAAGCAAAAAAATGCCAAGAATATGGCTAAAGAAGCCATTTTGCATAAGGACGCCCAAAGTTTTTTAAACCATGTTAAAATTTATAAAGATGAACCGACAACAGGGTTGTCACGCGCAGAGTTGATTGCACAACAAACCCAACTGAAAGCGGAAAACAAAATCTGGCGTCATCCGTGGAAGCATCTGCGCGCTCGCTCAACATTAAAAAAATTGGAAAAGCCACTGCCGGAAAATAATGCTGGAGAAAAAATCGAACGCTTTTTAGGCGAAGGACCGAAAACCGCTTCTTGGTTTAATGTTTCCGGAAAATTAAAAGCCTATAAACAAAAGCATGACCTGTCCGCAATTCTCAACGAGGGGGCTAACAGCCAGTTAGATGGTTTATATAAAGGTCTTCAAGATCAAATTGACGCTCTAACCCAGAAACGAGACGGAACAATAATCAAGAAAGAGAAAAAAGGCTTTCAAAAACAGATTGATCGTCTGACTAAATATCAAAAGATGATAGAGGGCCAGAAAGAAAAACGAGCTAAAAAACTTGAGAAAAAGAATAAGAAGCTGGAAAGCAAACGCGATAAAAAGCTTGATAAAGCACAGAAGAAGTTTGATAAATCCGCTAATATAACACAAAAACGCGATACCTCATTACAAGAAACAAGCTTGTTGTCTCAAACGCTGGATAAATTAGACAATACAAATTTGAGTGAGGATACGAAGAAGGAGATTAAAGAAACACAAGAAAAATATCGCGCACAAATTCGTGATGAAAAGCTTGAAGATAGTATGGAAGGTTTAACAGCGGAACAACAAGAAATACTCAAAAATCGTGCCGCAAATCAGCAAAAAGAGGATAAAGATCCCTCTGCACCTAAACCTGAAGAAACGAAAACCGTTGGAGCAGTGGATACACCGGAAACAGTGGCAGAAGAAAGTCCTGAAGTTGATAAAAAAGATAAAAACGAAGAACTTTCAAGTGATTATCAGCCGATTAAGGATAATGAGGGCAGGAATAATGACGCTGTTTTATATTCTAAAGAAGAAAACAGATATCAAATTGATTTGGAAAAAGATAATGAAAAGGCTGTTTATGATGCCACGGTAGCTGCAATTCAAAATCAAGGATTTTCTTCATTTAAGGTTGATGAAAATGTAACACCTGAATTTTATGCCGCCTTAAAAGAAGCTGCTGGTCGAGCCGATCCTCCGTTGAAAATTGAAAATGCGGCAGACTTAGAAGCTAAATTTGCTGAACGAGAAACTCAGAGCAATCAAGACGAGCAGAACAAGCCAGAACCAGAGAAAGAAACTCAGGATAAGCCGAGGGACGAAGAGCAAGGACAAGCGCCTCAGAATCCTGAAAAAGAAGCTGAACAGAGTAAAAACGAGGAGTTAACGCTGACTGAAGCAACCAGAAATATTCCCAAACCAGAGTTTGATTTAGAAAAACAGCGTTGGAAAATCTCAAGTGAAGCAGATTTCCAAGAGCAGATATCAAGCTTATCTCCGGCAGAGCAAAAAGCCGCTAAGGAAATGCGCAGCTTATCTATTGCTGAAAATAAAGAGAGGGATGGTAATAATTATGATGAACATAAACAAAAACTATATACGAAAAAAAGAGGCGAAATCTTAGGAAAAGCTCATGAGGCGATCAAAAAAGAACGTGGTATAACACCTGAAAATAGGAGAAAGCCAACAAGACAACAAGGGCAAGAGGGACAACAACAGCAACCTATGCCACAAAGTCATGGCAGTGATGGAAGATAAAAAAGAAGCCCATTTCAAACAATGGGCTTTCTTTTTATTTATGACTTTTTTTGAAAGGCTTTTTAGATCCGTTTAGTTTTACCTTTCCTTGCAAAGAAGAGCGTTTTTCAGCTTCTTTTTTATGAGGGTGCTTCAGCCCTTTTTTAATAGCCTTAACTTTCTCGGCTAAAACTTCCTCTGCTTTTAAGATGTCTGCAAATTTTGATTTGCGTGGTTTGGTTTTGTTTTCTTTTGTTTTATCTACAGAGAAGCCAAAAGCACCTAAATCCCTGCCTAGAGTATAATAACGACCATGCGCATAAGCGAGCAATCCGGCTTTTTCTAAGGCCAAACGTCCGTCTTTTTCAAGGTATTTGTCATCAATATTGACATTGACAATTTCCGCCAGAAACATATCATGCGTACCGAAAGATTGTATTGATTTAACCACGCATTCCAGAGAAATCGGAGCTTTACTCAGCATAGGTGCTTTGATTTTCTGGCATGGCTCAATCGCTAAATTCATATCTTTGATTTTATCGGTTTTGCGTCCTGATGTTACGCCGCAATAATCACAGGCTTTTGCCAGTTCCAGAGTGGAAACATTGATAACAAATTCACCGTTTGTTTTGATGATATCGTGTGAATAGCGGCTTGGTCTGACAGAAATATAGGTCATCGGTGGTTCCGTGTTAACAATCCCAGTCCACGCAACAGTCAGCACATTAGGTTTATCCATTGTACCGCAGGTTACCATAACCGGTGGAACTGGAGAAAGCATTGTTCCGGGTTTCCATGAGATTTTAGTCATTGTTTTTTTCCTGTTTTGTATTTTGTTCAAAAGGCCAATCAATCATCGGATGATGATCATCTTTGCCGTTGGGAAGATTATAGTGCCACCATTCGTGCATCAGAGGTTCAAAGCCGGATTTAGTCATCAAATCGCATAAAAACTGGCGATTTTTCAAAGCTACTTCATCGGCTTTTGTATAATCATGACGAGCTTTTTTCAAGTATTTGAAAAAGCCGTCAATATTTCCTGATTGTAATTCTTTTGCAAATTCTGGAGAATAGCCGTCAACAGCTGTCGGATAAATTAAATCATGTCCGTTTTCATCCATCAATAAAACATCTACGGCCGTTCCGTGACAGTGCTGAGATAACTCCGGTGAACGGGCAAATAGTCCCTCTTGTGGCAAAGCCTCCAAAAATTTAAGATGCGCTAACGGCGGGCGATAAGCATCGCATATCTTCATCTTCAAACCATATTTTCGCAGAATTGGAATAGTTTTCAGTAAACATTCCCAAACATCAGGATGAACTAAAGCTTGATTGCCAAAGCCGATTTCTTGATAGATAGCTCGTCCGGAAATATTATCTTTCTTAGCATACATCAAATCAACAATAAAGTCGTTGCCGCTGATTTTGATAAGATTATTTGCCATGGGTTGAAGCCTTTATAAATGCCTGAAAAATTTTTAATGAGGCTTCATCGCCGATTTTGGCCAGTCGCTCAGGGTGCCATTGCACACCCAGAACAAATTTATTCCACGGTTTTTTCGGTTCAATAGCTTCCACCACATCATCTGGGGCAATACCTGTCACAAAACATAATCCCGGAACATTTTTGCAGACGGCTTCATTATGTGCGGTATTAACGGTTATTTCCGTTGTTCCGACAATGCTGTGTAACAAGCTTCCTGAGGTAATATTGACTTTATGAGCAAGAACATAACCGCCTTGTTTGTGGCTTTTTTCGGGAGAAACGGCATTGTTGATGCTATGTCGCAGCATGCCTCCGCAAAAACCGGAGATCACTTGATGACCGCCACAAATCCCGAATGTTGGCAATTTATGCTCTTTAGCATAAGCAATCATGTCTAAATAAGCCTGTCCGCGGCGATCAATATCTTCTGCCGGTGGATTGGCATACCATTGTTTGGGAACACTGAAACAGCCGCCGATAAGTAAAATCCCATCCGGTTGAATAGCTTCCAGTTGTTCCTGAACGTTATCATAAGCAATAAAAACGGGATAACCTCCGGCATTAACCACCGCAGACACATAATCAGGATGAATACTGTAATCTTTTTCTTGACGTTCCCGAAACTTTTCTTGAGCCAAAATGACCGCGATAACCGGTTTATTTTCCTCATTTCGTTCTGACAGGGTAATAAAGGGTAGTTTCCCTTTTTGATAGATGGTGGCCACTTCATCATGTGTTAGGTAATAGCTTTCAAAATCATCATCTGGATAAATGATGGTTTTTAGTGAAATTGGAAAAAGCTCATTTATAGAGTTTGGGGAGTAGTTCATTGGTTTTTCCCTTGTTTTTCTTTTGCTTGCAGACCATTTCAAAGACTTTTATAAAGCTGCCCGACTTCCATTCTTGTTGGTTATCAGCATAAAGCGATTCGCTTAATTTTTCAAGCTCACAACCAAATTCCGGTACATTATTAATCTCTTCAATTTCCCGCAAACTGGTAATATCCGATTGTCCGTAAAAGTCAGCAGCCCAAAGCAATAATCCGTCACGAACTGCCCGTAAATCTTTAGCTTGAGCTTTTTCAATAACATATTTTTTATAATTACGAATTTTGTCGGTGGATTGCGATTTAAATAACTTCATCAGCAACCAACTAACGGCAAGTCCTAAAATAAAAGCAATACCGGCCATCCCCAAAACATGAGTTTGCGAAATCTGTTCTTTTACAAGCGGAGCTTGAGGTTGTGGCATGGGTTCAATGCTTTGAGGTTGAGGTGTTGCTTGCTGTGGCGTTGTAGAAACGGCCTCAAGAGAGGGTTGAACATCAATAGTCATAGAGGGAAGCAGGGCTTTTTCCATCTTTTGAGTATTTACATTAAACCAGTCAATAGCAATAGGAGGCAACTGTAATTTTCCGGCTTTTGTCGGAATATAGACATTTGATATTTTTTCTAAAGAAACAACTCTTCCGCCTTCAACTTTCATTTGGGTTTCCGGTTTTTCCGGATATTGTTTAAGTCCGTCACTATCTGCAAAACGAATTTCAGGAAGTTGCGTATCAGCAACACCGGATGCTTTCAGATAAATTGTCCGATTAACAGCTTCTCCGACTTTAAACTTAGGTTGTGGCGGATTAAACTCTGCGGCCAAACTGACTTCAGAGGCCGGCAGCCACCATTTTCCGTTATTTTCCAGAGCGGCCGGTTTAACACTGACCAACATAGGTTCTGTCATCAAAACAACAGGATTCCGTGTAGCAAAAACATCTGTCATACCGAAGCCGGCAATGAACAAATCATCACTAAACAAACTGTCAAAAGGATTATGACGCTTTTCTTTTGTTAAGTAAAAGCCGTTAAATCTAACCGAAGGAATTTCCAAGGTACCGCTTTTCTGCGGAAATAAGGCATAATAAAATTTAATTTCCCTAATATTACGACCATTAATAATTTTTGTTGAAATCTGTGGTTCGCTCAGACTTTTAATAATCCATTCATCATTTGTATTACCGACAAAAACGGGTTCTTCTCCTTGCAAACCACCTGTGTCATAAATTGTCAGCACATAATTGATTTGTTGTTGAACATAGGGTGTTTTGTTATCGACAGAGGCTTCAATTTTGAAGCGAGGCTGATTAGGGTTTTGATTATCCGGTGCATTAATGGCGCTTCCGGCCGGTATAACATTAATCTTAACCGGGTTGCTTTGGTAAGTCCCAAGCTTTATGGAGGGGATTGTCAGTGTTCCGCTTCTGTTAGGAATCAACACGAGATTCCATTGATAGGATCGGCTCATCACGCCATTTGTGATATTTGTTCGATAAGCATTTGAAACGGAATAGACTGTAAAATCCTTATCCAAAACAGATAAATCAGGTGTTTCTGATGTGTCGGCATCTTCAAGCTCCAAAGACAACATAAATGTTTCGCCTTCCGGAAGCTGCGGACGATTGATACGAGCCCGCAAAGCTTGTGCGGAAACATTTTCACAAAGAAAAAACATCAAAAATAGTGCCAAAAATATTTTTTTCATCTTTTCTGCCTTCTTATTTGTCTTGATAACGATTGCGGTTATATTCTTTATAAATAAAAGCCTTTAAAAGTCCGCCCGGATCTTCAGGAATTTCACGATATTGTTGAGCACGAGCTTGTCCTTGTTCATCAAATTTTTCATCATCATCTTTTTCCCCATCTTGAGCATTATTGCTTTGAGGATTCTGAGATTGCGGATTTTCTTTCTCATCTCCGCCCAAAGGCTGTTTTTGTTCTCCGTTTTGAGAAGGATTTTGCTCCTCATTATTTGCACCGCTTTGATTTTGCGATTGGTTGTCTTGTCCGGATTCTTGTTTCGAATCATCAGGATCATCTTGGGACGAATTTTGTTGATCGTTGTCATTATGATTATCGGATTGATTATCATTTTCGGAAGAGCCCTGATTATTTTGTTTATCGTTATTTCCTTGGTTTTCCCCTTCATTACTTCCTGAAGAATCTTGATTTTGCTGACTATCCTGCTGTTGATCATTCTCGTTATTTTGAGATTGATTTTGTTGCTGTTGCTGGTTTTGTTGTTGGCGCTTAAGATAATCCAGATTAAACTGCGCATCTTCATGATGCGGATCCTTTTCTAAAACTTCCTCATATTTTTTGATGGCATCTTCAATTTTTCCGCTCTTAGCCAAAGCATTTCCCTGATTATAAAGGGATGTAACATCGTCGTTTTTTGCAAATTCGCGGTAAGCCTTTTCGTAATCTCCCATTCGATACAGTGAGGCTCCCAACCATGAACTATCATTAAAGCCATTAGCGGCACGTTGATAATCTTGCATATTAAAAGCTTCAAATCCCTCCTGATTGGCATTTTTGAAAAAGCCGGCTTGTGCTGGATAGCTCATAAGCAATAAAGCAATAATCAAAATGCCTTTTCTAAAGAAATATAAACAACAGAGCAAGGGAAGGGGTAACATATAATAGCCATAGTCAAGCCATACGGATTGCCAGTTTTTGCTTTCTTTTAAAGCTGTCGGATGCGCGTTGAATTTATTAGCCAAAGTTTGCAATTCAAGATCATTGGTTTGCAGGTTTTGATAACTTCCGCCTCCGGCCTCAGCAATAAGTTTAAGCTTTTCGACAGGAGAGCTGTTTGTGGCAATGACATTAACAATAAATTTTTTAGCAAAGGCTTTTTTGGCGGCCTCAAGAGCCAAATCAAATTTTTGTCCGCTGTCTGGTGCAAAAATAACAATCTCTCCTTGTTGATAGGCTGCTGCTTGCATTTTTTCCACAGCCAAATCAATGGCTCGATCGAGTCGATCACCGTTAGTCGGCATAATATCCAAACTGATTGCAGGTAGGAGATTTGAGATAATTTCAGTGTCTTCTGTCAGTGGTGAAATTAAAAAAGGTTCATTGCTATAAACAATCAGTCCCACCTGTGTTCCTTTCAACATGGCTAGAAAATCTTTAATTTTATATTTTGTTCTTTCCAAACGCGAAGGTGTTAAATCTGTTTTGTTCATTTCAGAAGATAAATTAAGAGCAATCATGATTGGATTTTCGGGAGCCAGACTTGGAATTTCGATTTTATTCCAACTTGGACCGGAAGCCGCAAAAATCGCGCTTATCAAACCGATTAGCCCGAGAAAAGCCATAACTTTCCGTTGTGAAGAAGAGCCTTTGATTAGCAAATAGGGCAATAATTTTTTATCGCAGACTTTCTCCCAAGATGATTGATTTTGTCTGCCATGAAAATAGCGCGTATAGAAAAAAAGAGGAACGAGCAACAAGACCAACAGCCATGGCCGCAAAAAATGAAAATTAACCAGCATATACGTCATTAGTTAATCCTCCTTAAGACCATTGCCAAAGCAAAACTCAACGCTATTGCTGCCAATAAAGGGATATAATAAAGTTCGGTTGTTTGACGAATGTAGCGTTCGTCTTTGCTGCTGGGTTCTAATTGATCAATCATGTTGTATATTTGCAACAGGGCTTGCGTATTTTCCGCTTTGAAGTAAGTCGCTTTTGTTGCTTCAGCCAATTCTTTTAACCCTGCTTCATCAAGTCCTTGTTGTGATGCTCCCAAAGGTATTCTAATGAAAGAGCCGAAAAATTGGTTAGGACTTCCAACGCCGATAGTGTAGGTTTTGATCCCTTCTTCTTTAGCCAGTTTGGTGGCTTGAGCTAAAGACAGACTGCCATCGTTATTTTCTCCGTCAGTTAACAAAATAATGATTTTATTTTCCGGATTTTTGGTATCTTTTAATGTTTTTAGGGCCAATCCCAAAGCATCACCGATAGCTGTGGAATTACCGGCCATTCCGGCTTCCATAGACCAAAGAATATCCGTAACTGATTTTTGATCAAAAGTCATCGGGGCTTGCAAGTATGGACGTGTTCCAAACAAAATAAGCCCGATACGATCTTCATTACGCTTTTTTATAAAATCTGCCGCCACCAGTTTGACCGCGGTCATTCTATCTATTCTTTTGTCTTGAATGGAGAAATCTCTCTCCAACATAGATGTTGAAATATCCATAACCAGAAGAATATCTCGGCTTTCATTTTTCAAACGAATGGGTTCTCCAACGAGTTGCGGACGAGCGGCCGCCATGACCAATAAAGCCCAGACAACAAATAAAAACCAGAAAAAACGGGAGTATCCGCCTTCGTCAGCACTACCTATGCGCCATAAACTTCCTGACTTGATGGATATTTTTTCAAGATCATCCAAAAACGGAATACGCAAAGCATCTCCATGAAGCCCTTTGACAGCAGGAGCAAAATAACGAAACACAAAAGGTAAAAACAGGAGCAACAAAGCGTATGGAGCGGCAAATATGGTCATAGGTTTTCTCCAATCCATGCTTGGCAAAACAAGCGCAAAGTCACGACATCGGCAGAATGATAACCTTTTGCATCAGGTTGGATATAAGGCGCATCAAGCAAGAGCCGAGCGGGTTTTCCCTCCAACTTTTGCTTGCAGTGACTATTTAAAAAATCCAGCCATTCACGACCGGAAAATACAGCCGCTTCTTTATATTTATAAACACAAATGCGTCGCAAAATAGCAGACATTTCAACAACAGATTGAATGGAATTGTTGCAATGAATATCTTTGAGCAAATGAAGCGCATAAAGTTTTTTAGATTTTTGCCGTAAGTAAGAAATCAAATGATAAAGGGCAATCAAAGCCAACAACGTGCCAAGAATAACCCACCAGCCATAAGCAGGCGGCCAAGCAGAAACACCGTCCGGTAAATGAATGTCCCTTAATTCCGGTAAATTGTTGTCGTTCATTTGTTATGCCAATTCCTCAAATTTTACTTATTATCAATTTAAGATATAGCACTGTAAATATCAAGACTTGATTAATTTTAGAAAAATAAAAAGCCTCGTTTTCGAGGCTTTTTATGTTATGCGATTTTTAGCAGACCGTGTTTCTTTTTTCCTTGAGAAAGTTTGATTTGTCCATCGGTCATATCTTTGGCGGTAATAACATAGTTTTCATCACTGACAACTTTGTCATTGATTTTTAAACCGCTTTGTTTAATCAGTCGACGGGCTTCACCTTTGCTGGCAACAAATCCAAGCTGCAGAAAAGCATCAAGAACACCGATGTCACCGGCACTTTGAATTGTGGGCAAATCACCGCCGGCAGAACCTTTTTCAAAAAGACTGATAGCTGTTTCCTGTGCTTTACGAGCTTCATCTTCACCACGGCAGATTTTTGTGGCTTCAAAAGCTAAAATTTTCTTCGCTTCGTTAATTTCCTGATCTTTTAAATCTTCAAGTCTGCGAACCTCATCCATCGGCAAATCCGTATAAATGCGCAGGCATTTTCCAACTTCGGCATCACCGATATTTCGGAAATATTGGTAATAATCATAGGTTGGTAATTTTTCTTCATTAATCCAAACAGCATTTCCTTCGGATTTCCCCATTTTTTTGC
>CAYLIN010000027.1:0-13378 GCA_964383725.1 uncultured Azospirillaceae bacterium
ACCGAAGCGCAGTTGTTGAGTGTGTAGGCGCGAAACTTACGGAGCAAGACCGCCATAAAGAAAAGCCACTCCTTTTGGGGTGGTTTTTCTTTATGAAGGAGTATGGGTAGATTTGAAGCCACTCGGACGGGTTAAATATCAAAGCAGTTTTCTTGGCGGATGCCTTTGGCTTGACATTGCATGATACGGTCGCTGTTTGGCAAATCTTCTTCATCGCCAAAATTATACATATCGCGGTCAAATTCGCTGTCTAATTCTGCGACAAAGTCAATTAGTCTTTCATCTTTAATTGTTTTTACAAAAAAGTCTTTTTCATCATCAGGGGTAAAGTCTTGATATGAATAATCCTTTATTTTTACATTTGTTTCATTGTTTAACATGTTTTCCTCCTTTTATATATATAAGATGGGAGGTGTTCTTAATTTTTTTAGTTGGCGAAAAGTTTAAGTGTATTTGTGTCATATGTTATTGACACACTATTGTTTAAATGCAAAATTTTTATGTACTTTTATTGGGTTAATTCTGATGCTTTTTAATTCTGTTGTTTTTATTTGTGCATTTTTGCCAATTACTTTTTTTGTTTATTTTGAGTTGTTGAAAAGACGAATGGTGCTTGGTGCCAAAGCTTGGTTAGTCTGTGCGTCTTTATTTTTTTACGGCTATTGGAAGATTTCTTATCTGCCTCTGATTTTATTTTCAATTGTTTTTAATTTTATTGTCGGATCTGCTATTTCTAAGGAGACTATAGCTGTTCGAGTTAATAAAAAAGCGTGGCTAATTTTTGGTATCTTATTTAATATTGCGTTGTTGGCATATTATAAATATGCTGACTTTTTTATTGAAAATGTAAATTTGTTAACAGGAAGTGAGATTGCTTTATTGCATGTCGTTTTGCCATTGGCTATTTCGTTTTTTACGTTTCAGCAGATTGCGTATTTGGTAGATAGTTATCATGGGCTGACCAAGGAATATGATTTTTTGACTTATGCTTTGTTTGTTTCTTTTTTTCCGCAATTGATTGCCGGACCAATTGTTCATCATAAAGAGGTGATTCCTCAGTTTTCAAAGATTTCAAATTTTGCAAAGAATTATAAAAATATTGCCTCCGGAATATTTGTGTTTTTGATCGGTTTGTTTAAAAAGGTGATGGTGGCAGATACTTTATCCGTTTATGTGGCAAGGGGATTTAACGGAATATCCGCTTTGAATATGGCTGAAGCGTGGTTTACCTCATTGGCTTATACGATGCAGATTTATTATGATTTTAGCGGATATTGTGATATGGCTATCGGTGCTGCGTTGCTGTTTAATATTCATCTGCCAATTAATTTTAACAGTCCGTATAAATCATTAAATATTCAAGATTTTTGGCGTCGTTGGCATATGACGCTGTCTAAGTTTTTGAGGGATTATATCTATATTCCTTTAGGCGGCAATCGAAAGTCACCTTTTAAAACTTATGCAAACCTGGTGACTGTTTTTTTAGTGGGTGGTTTTTGGCATGGAGCTTCGTGGACTTTTGTGATGTGGGGTGCTTTGCACGGAGCTGCAACCGTTGTTCATCGACTATGGCGTTTGTTAGCAATAGAAATGCCTCGGTGGTTGGCTTGGTTTATTACTTTTAATTTTATTAATGTAACATGGATTTTTTTCCGGGCGAATAAAATTTCTGATGCGTTTTTGCTTTTAGGTAAAATGTTTGATGTTGCTTCTATTCAGCATCTTGAAATGTATAAAATTAAATTTTTGTTTGAAAATTTAGGTGTGAGAAGTAAGGAATTTGAATATTTGTTGCTTGCTTTTCTTGCAACGATTTTACTGAAAAATTCAATTGAATTGTTGTCCGGATTTGAAATTAAAGACAATCGTAAATGTTGTTATTATGGTGCTGCAATAGGAACGGGATTAGCTGTTTTGATTTCAAAAATTGTGTTTGTTCCGTATACAGAATTTATTTATTTTAATTTTTAGAGGTTGTGATGTTTTATAAAAAACTTTTAAAAATAGCATTGGTAACCTTTAGTTTGATTGTTGTTTATTTCTTTTCGGCAATGGTTGTTTATGATCCGCTGCAAGTTTTGCATAAACCATGGTTTCGCCAAGAGTCATTTATTGATAATATGAGGGATCAAGCCTTAGGGATTATTAATAATTATGATTTTGATTCAATCATTCTCGGCAATTCAATGTTGGAAAACACATCTTCAGACGAGGCTTCACAAAAAATTGGCGGCAAGTTTGTCAATATATCATCTTCCGGAATGCTTTATGCTGAGCGTTATGTTCTTACAAAATATGCTTTAGAGCGAAAAACTCTTAAAAATGTTATTTGGGTTTTGGATAGTTATTTTCTTTCTCCAATGCCGTATAGTGATTCTTTTTCTCCGGAAAGTTATGCCGACAAAAAGGATCAGCAGTTGCGTTTGTATTTTAATACGCGCTATGCTTGGTGTATTTTAACTTGGAGCCGGTCAAAAAAGTGTATCGGAAAAAGGGGATCTCTGGATAGACCTGCTGCTTGGATGGAGAGTGCGAGAGAACTTTTTGGAGACTATACCAATGTTATCAGAGAGATGAGTGTCGAAAAAAAGAAGAATCTTGAAAAACAATTAGAGGAAATAGCTGCTTCCGGCGTGCCTGAAGAAAAAAGGGTGTCTTTGGAAAAAATTTCTCAAGCAGAAAAAGTTGTCGATGAATATATGTTCAGTTTAGCAAAGGCGTATCCTGATACTAAATTTTCTATTGTTATTCCGCCATATTCGTTACTGCATTGGGTTATAAAAAATGATCCCAGTTTTGACTTTTCTATGTATCGTTTGCTTGTTGAGCGGATAATGACTAAGGCTTCTGTTTATCCCAATATTCGGTTTTTCTGGTTTTATGATGAAGATTTTGTTGCTGATTTATCGCGTTATAAAGATGATACGCATTATGATGATTCTGTTAACAGCTTGTTTTTGAAAGCTATTTCTGATGAAACACATACTATAACATTTAAAAATGTTTCTTCGGCTTTTAAGCGTTTGGAGCAAAAAATTAGAAAGTTTGATGTTTTTCCTGTTTTGCAGATGATTAAGAAAGATCTTGAGAAATAGCATTTTTTTTAATTTTAAGCCCTCTATTTTCTTAAATGGAGGGCTTTTTATAAGAGATTAGTTAGAGGCGTTTGAAATCTAAAAAGACCGGACGCCGTCCTTCTTTGATAGCTTTGCGTTGATATTTTGTTTCGACCCAATCTGAAGGGGCGTGTTTCCAATCATTGCCGCAAGTTGCTGTCCACTGAAAGTCAGCGTTATTTCGCAGTTGTTCTAATGTCCATCTTTTGTAAATTTTATGGTCGGTTGCAACGCGTAAAATTCCATCTTTCTTGAGGATACGAGCGATTTCTTTCAAATTATCAGCGTTGATAAAGCGGCGGTTGGCATGGCGTTTTTTAGGCCAAGGATCAGGAAATAAAACAAAAATTTTATCAAGTGTATTGTCTGGTATTTTTCTGAAAAGCAAACGAACATCATCGTCAAAAATACGGATATTGTCTTTGCGTTCCGGAAGAAGAGAAATGTGTTCCGGCAGGTTTTCACCCTCTTTTATTCCGGTGATGATTGATAATAAATTAGCAACGCCATTTTTAAAAACTTCAGCACCGATGAAGCCAATGTTTGGGTTTTTTAGGGCTTGTCCCGCTAAATGTTCACCATTTCCAAAGCCAATCTCTAAATAAAGTTTATCAACTGGAGCAGAAAACAAGGTATCTTTGTTGATTTTATTTTCTGCTGAGATTTTTAATTGTGGCAAAAAAGCATCTAACAGAGTTGTTTTTGCTTTGCGAATCCGGCGTCCCATTCGGCGGCCGTAAAATTTGGGCTTATCATCAGGTTTAGCGGCAGTTAAAAGCATTTTTCAAATCCTTTATCAAGTCAAGTTTTTCCCACGAAAAGAAACCATTGTCCTCTGCTTGATGCCCAAAGTGTCCATAAGCAGCGGTGGGAGAATAAATGGGTTGTTGCAAAGCTAAATGTTTGATGATTCCTTTGGGTGTTAAGTCAACCATTTGTCGTAGTGTGTTTAAAATAGCATTTTCTTCAACTTTTGCTGTGTTGTTGGTGTTGATGTAAAATGACAGAGGATCTGCCACACCAATTGCATAGGAAATTTGTAGCAGGCATTCGTCGGCCAAACCGGCAGCAACAATGTTTTTTGCCAGATAGCGCATCATATAAGCGGCAGAACGATCAACTTTTGTGGCATCTTTACCTGAAAAAGCACCGCCGCCATGCGGAGCATATCCGCCATAAGTGTCAACAATGATTTTGCGGCCGGTTAATCCCGTATCTCCTTCCGGCCCACCGATAACAAAGCGGCCTGTCGGGTTAATCAAAATATTCTTATCATCTGGCATCCAGTTGTTTGGTAAAACTTCTGATAAGGCTTTTTTTATGATTGAGCGGATTGCTTCTTGAGAAAGGTGCTCTTTGTGTTGTGTAGAAACAACAATCTTGTCAATACCGACCGCAGTACCGTTTTCATAACGAACAGTGACTTGGCTTTTGGCGTCCGGTTCCAGTCCTTCAAAAACCTTTTGGTGTCGATAGTTGCTCAGTTTTTGCAAAATTTGGTGGGCCAGACTAATGGCTGCCGGCATGTAGTGATTGTTAAATCCTTTTTCATTTTTAGCATACCCAAACATAATCCCTTGGTCGCCGGCACCATCACGATCAACACCGAGGGCGATGTCTGCAGATTGGCAATGGAGATAGTTTTCGATTTGAACGGTTTTCCAGTTAAAGCCGTTTTGTTCGTATCCGATATTTTTTATTGTTTGGCGAACTGTTTCTGAAATTTGTTCCGGAGAAATGACTACAGGGCAAGCTGTTTCCCCGGCCAAAATGACGCGGTTGGTTGTTGCCATTGTTTCAATAGCTGTGCGAGATGTTTTTTCATGTGACAGAAAAAGGTCAAGTAAGGCGTCTGAAATAGCATCACAGACTTTATCCGGGTGTCCTTCTGAAACTGATTCACTGGTAAATAAAATGTTCATTTTTTTCGTCCTTATGGTAATCTGTATGTATCATAAAAAAAAGCTGGCAAAAAGCCAGCTTTTTTTTGAAAGAAACGTATTATTCTTCTTCACTATTGTTGTAAGTCGTTTTTGACATGGTAACAATCAAATCGAACAAGTGTTTAGCAGCTTTCCGGTTAGGTATCTTGTAATAAGCTTTTACAAGTTCAATGGTTTCCTGACGTTGCATCGGGTCTGAGTCAAAAGGAACTTCGTCTTCGTTTAAAAATACCGGCTGACAATCAGGTATGCTGAACATACGGGGACTTTGTTTGGCAACGTCTTTGTCCATATCTTCATAGAAAAAGCTGATTGGCACTTCTAAGACTTTACTGATGTCCCAAAGACGGCTGGCACCAACACGGTTCATTCCTCTTTCATATTTTTGAACCTGTTGGAATGTTAAACCTAACAAAGCAGCCAATTTTTCCTGACTGAATCCCAAAAGTGTTCTTCTCAAACGAATGCGATTTCCTACGTGAACGTCAATCGGGTTGGGCTCACCTAAAGGTGTGCGTCCACGGCTGGATTTCCGGTTGATTTCTTTAATCATATCTTATTCCCTTATGTCTTGTTCTATAATATATATTCATATGATTTTCGCGTGAAATCGTCAATGATTTTTTTATATAATATATTATATTGAGCTTTGCTAATTTAGTCGTACCGAGGATATTCCGTTATTCTTTTTTTATAGAATATCGCCCACAAGAAAGAATTAGGATTATTGAGAGAATTAGGATAGTTAAATTTTTGTATCGACTATAGGTTGTGGAAAACTGCGTTTGCTTGGGTAACGCTACATCTATATAACCACTTTCATTTAAATTAATAGACTTTATTATTTGTCCGTATGGAGATATTAAGGCACTTATACCGGTATTAGCCGCACGGACAATGGTTATTCCTTCTTCAACAGCTCGGAGTTTGGTGCTGACAAGGTGTTGTCTTGGGCCGGCTGAATCTCCATACCAGCCGTCATTGGTTAAGTTGATAAGCCATTCAGGGCGAGAAGATGGATTGATTATTTGTCCGGGGAAAATGATTTCATAACAGATTAAACCACCAAAAGATGGAAAATCATTAAGACGGATGCTTTGGGGGCCATCTCCGGCAGAGAAAGTTCCGATAGCGTTAGCAATGGGACGTATCCATTGAGGCAGATATTTTCGCAGAGGAATATATTCTCCAAAAGGAACAAGGTGTGATTTATCATAAAAGCCGTTAATTTTTCCTTCCGGCGATATAACAAACATGGAATTGTAGGGTGTATAACTATTTGATGAGCGTGTAAAACGGATGAGACCGGTTATCAAATATCCGTGAGGCGGAACCGCGTCGGTAATATTTTGCAGTTGAGGCGCCTCTATGGTTTGAGGGAAAGGAACGGCAGTTTCTCCCCAGATTGTAAAGCTGATGTTGTGATTGTCTGTTTGGGTTGACAAGTCTATGTAGTGTTGCAAATTTTGTTGTAGTGTTTCGGTGTTCCATTTCATTGTTTGCGGGATTGCCGGTTGGACAATGCGAATGATGGTTTTTCCGCTTTCGGAAGAGCTGTTTTTCAGGCGAAAATAACCGTGAAGGTATATGCTTGCGCTGAGAACAACCATCAAAGAGGCAACAAAGCAGATGTTTTTTTTGTTGGGGGGGGTTATGAATAAAAAGGGAGCGCTTGTTAGAAGAAGGACTAAAAGGGATAGAAAATATGTACCGGCGAACGAGGCCGATTGAATCAATGTGTCGCTGAATGCCAGAGTAGTTCCCAAAAGATTCCATGGAAAACCTGTTAAAAACCAACTGCGTATCCATTCAAAAATAACCCACCAGGCGGCAAAGCTAATGTATTGGCAGATTTTTTTAGAATAAAATTGGCTTAGTGCAGCAGGAAAGGCAATAAATATACCGAAAAATGCCCCACAGGCTAACCAGACAATGGGGTATAACCATCCAAATGTCTGGGCTTCGATGAGTAAAGCGTTACCAATCCAAGAAAGGCCGAAAGCAAAAAAGGCAAAACCAAAAGTATAACCGATTTTAAAAGTTTTCCAGAATCCTGATTGATGGGACAATAGCCATAAAAGTGTCGGGAAGGTTAAAAACAGTAGCGGAAAAATATAAAATGGAGGTAAGGCTGCTACTGTTAACCAGCCGATAAGAAAAGCGGAAAGTTTAGGGTATTGCAGAAGCTTATTCTTCATTCCCAGTTTCTTCCTGAGGTTCTTGCGGAACAATAATCATCACTTTTTTTATGCGGCGGGGGTCAACTTCAAGAATTCGGAACTTAACATTGTTAGAGCCTTCAATAATTTCTCCACGATTTGGAATTCTTTGGGCAATATGAAAAACTAATCCGCCGAGTGTGTCGATTTCCATGTTGTCATCGTTTAGTCCTGCAGATAAATCAAGGCCTGTTGTTTCTTTTATTTCGTTAAGTTCTGCTTTGGCGTCGGCGATGATAATGCCGTTTTCTTGAACGATAATGGTGGGGTCTTCGGCAAAATCGTATTCATCTTCAATATCTCCAACGATTTCTTCCAATAGATCTTCAATGGTTACAAGACCATCAATTCCGCCATATTCATCAACAACCATAGCCATATGTGTTTTATTGATTTGCATGTCGTGCAACAAGTCTAAGACCCGCATGGACGGAGATACAAATTTTACATTTTGGGTGATGATTTCTGAAATTTTGACATTCTTTTTGCCTTTGAGCAGACATTTGACGAGGTCAATCACGTGAATAATACCGATAATATCGTCGAGTGATTCACCATAAACCGGAATGCGAGAATGTCCTTTGGTAACCATTAATTCCGCCAGTTCTTCAACGTTACCGTCTTTTTGAAAAGCAACAATATCTGCTCTGGGAATCATGGCATTACCACATTTTTTATCGCGCAGACATAAAATATTATTCAGAAGCAGTTGTTCATGCTCACTGAATTGTTCTTCACCATTGGTGTTGGCTTCTTCAATCAGGTCTTCAATGGTTTCTCTTACTGTTTCCACCTGGCGGCGGTTAAAAATGTTTTTTACAAAACTGCAAATACCGTTCGAGGAATTTGACTCGTCAGACATAGCGTCTTTTACTCCTTATAAGGGTTGCTGATGTTTAGTTTTTTTAAAATATCGATTTCGAAGCTTTCCATATATTCAGCCTCATCATCTTCAATATGGTCAAAGCCCAGCAAATGGAGCAATCCATGTGCTAAAAGGTGACAATAGTGATCGTGAAAACTGATGTTTTGCTCTTTTGCTTCACGCTCCATAGTTTCCAGAGCGATGATAATGTCGCCGAGTTCTATTTCATCAGCTTCTGCGATGGATTCTTCAAAAGTTTCATCGTCAATATTGGCAAAAGACAAGACGTTTGTGGGCTTATCCATGTTGCGAAATTGTTTATTTAAACGATGGACTTCGTCATCGTTGCTTAAAGATAAATTGACAACAATCGGCTTGTTTGCTTCAAGAACATCAATTTGTTCATTTTGAGCAACAAAATCAAAAACGGAAACAAAAACTTCTTCCGATATTTTTTTATAATCGGGAAGTGTTTTTTCCCACAGCGGTTCAGCCAGAGAGAGGTTTAGCATATTGTTATTCATCGCCATATTCTTTTTTGCTCTTTTCTTCGTAGGCTTTGACGATTTTTGCAACTAAACCATGGCGCACAACATCTGCCGCATTAAAGCGAACAGAACTGATGCCCGGTGTATCTTTCAGGGTTTCTAATGCATCACGCAAACCAGAATTGATACCGCGAGGTAAGTCAACTTGAGATAAGTCGCCATTGACGACCATGCGAGAATTTTCACCTAAACGGGTTAAGAACATTTTCATTTGCATAGATGTTGTATTTTGAGCCTCATCCAAAATAACAAAGGCATTAGACAAAGTACGACCGCGCATGAATGCCAAAGGTGCAATTTCGATTTCGCCGATAGCGATTTTTTTATCAACCTGTTCGGCCGGCAGCATTTCATATAATGCATCATAAAGCGGGCGCAAATAAGGATCGACTTTTTCTTTTAAGTCACCGGGAAGAAAACCAAGATTTTCGCCTGCTTCAACAGCAGGGCGAGATAAAATGATTTTATCGATTTTGCCTTCCAACATCATGGATACAGCAAGAGCGACAGCTAAATAGGTTTTACCTGTACCGGCAGGGCCCAAGCCAAAAACGAGTTCATTTTTCATCATTTCTTGAATATAGGCCGCCTGAGTTGCTGAACGTGGATAAATGTGGCGTTTTTTTGTCTTTAAGACAATGTCGCTTAAGTTTTGAGCTTCATCACCGGAGATATTGCCATCAGTCATGCGGAGGGCGGCTTGAACCTCTTGTTCGGTAATTTCAATTCCGCGACTGACTTTGTTGTAGAGGACATTGATAGCTGTTTGGGCTTGTTCGATAGCTTGAGCCTCACCTTTTAAGGTCATTTGGTTGCCGAAAGAAGATATTTCAATACCGGTAATTTTTTCAATCAGACGCAAATTGCTGTCTTGCGGGCCGACGAGTTGTTGAACCAATGTATTGTTGAATAATTCAAAATTAAGTTCTGCCATTTCTTATTCCTCCCTGACACCCGACAGCGAATTAGTAGTAGCATCGGTGATTTTTACGTTAATTATTTTGTTTTGGCATTCTTTGCCCAGTTCGGCGTGAAGGTTTTGCATATAAGGTGTGCGGCCGATAAGCTGTCCTTTGTGGCGTCCCTTCATGTCAAACAATACTGGCATTACTTTACCAACACTTTCTTTATTAAACTTTAATTGATAAGAAAATAATAAATCTTGCAAAATATTTAAGCGCTCTTTTTTGACTTTTTCTTCAACCTGATTAGACATTAGGGCGGCGGGTGTTCCGGCGCGGCGGGAATATTTGAATGAAAAAGCCTGAATATATTTTACCTGATTGACGACATCTAAGGTTGCTTGAAAATCTGCATCTGTTTCGCCGGGGAAACCGACGATGAAGTCAGATGAAAAGCCAAGATTGGGATTGGCTGTGCGCAATTTGTCAATGACCTCAAGGTATTGTCCGGAAGTGTGGCGACGATTCATTGCTTTCAGAATCGAATCGGATCCTGATTGTACCGGCAAGTGGAGATATGGCATTAGTTTTTTCATGTCACGGTGGCAGGCAACAAGATCATCATCAACATCTGCCGGATATGAGGTTGTGTAGCGGATACGTTCCAAACCGTCAATTTCGTTCAATTGGCGTAGCAAATAAGCCAAGTTTCGTTCTTTGCCGTTGCTATCTTCTCCGTGGTAGGAGTTAACATTCTGTCCCAATAAATTGATTTCACAACTACCTCCGGCAACTAAACGTTTAGCCTCTTTGAGGATTTCGTCAATCGGACGGGAGGTTTCAACACCGCGGGTATAGGGGACGACACAATAAGTGCAAAAATTGTTGCACCCTTCTTGAATGGCTAAGTAGGAGCATGCTCCGGAAGCTTGTTGTTCCGGCAAATAGTCAAATTTTGATTCGACAGGAAACTCGGTATCAATAATCGGTTCGCCTTTTTTGCGGCCGATGCGTGCCAAAATTTCGGGGAGGCGGTGGTAGGTTAACGGACCTGTTGCAAAGTCAACAAACGGAGCGCGTTTGGCAATTTGTTCGTCTTCAGCCTGAACAACACAGCCGCAAACACCGATAATTGTATCTAAACCTAGTTCGGCACGTTCTTGCTTGATGAGTTCGGCACGACCGAGGTCGGAAAATACTTTTTCTGCGGCTTTTTCGCGAATGTGGCAGGTGTTAAAAATGACGAGGTCTGCCTGTTGTTGTGAGGCAGTGGAAACAAAGCCCAGGCTGCCGAGGATGGAGGCTATGCGCTGCGAATCGTAAACATTCATTTGGCAGCCGAATGTCTTGATAAAATATTTTTTCACGTTGTTCTCTATAATTTGTTTCGTATTCTTTTAATTTTAAGCCAATAAGCGTTCAATTTCAAATCTTTTTTGCATGAGGGTGTAATTTATTAGAAAAAAGGCGTTTTTTAATTGAAAAAGGGGCGCGTTGTCTGTATTATAAAATTATAGACAAATAAACTGGACAATTCTGCAAGGAGAGCAACATGCAAGATATGGTAGAAATGACTGAAGCTGAAAAAGTTGTGTTTTTGAAGGCTTTAATTCGTTTAGCAAGAGCTGACGGTAATTTTGATGAGGACGAAAAAGCTTTTATTCGAGAGATTTCGTTGGCATATGGGGTTGCTGCAGAGTGTTTTGATGAGGTTTTGGCTGTTGCCAGTGATGATGAGTTGGTTGATGAAGTTAAAAAAATAAAAAACAGGCACATGGCCATGTATCTGATTAAGGAAATGTGTACATTGGCTAACTCTGATGGTGATTTATCTGATGCTGAGATGTTGTTGATCGGACGTGTTGGAGAAGCGATGGGATTGGAGCTTGAAAAAATTCAACAAATCAGTCAATGGGTTATTGATAGGATTATTTGGATAGAACAAGGTAAAATCATTTTTGAAAAATTTTAACTGCGGAGGCTTGGAAATGCCAATCACAGATTATGATAGAAAATATGCAGAATTGTATACGGAATATAAAAAAGATTATCTCCGTGGGTTGACTATGCGACATCCCGGTGTCGGCAATGTTCATCAATTGAGTGCTCAAGATCGGGAAAATGAGGCTCGTGTTCGTCAGGTGTTAGAAAATCTTAACAAACAGGAGCTGAAAACAAAGGCTGATAATTTGCTTCAGAATCAGCATCGTCCGGTGACAAAGGTTGCTGAAGATGTTGTTATCAGTACATATGATTTGGATTTTGTTTTAGCAATGTCGTTGCAGGAAATGGATGCAAAACAAAGCCCGGAAGCAGAATATCGTGACTGGATTGAAATTACTCAAAAGATTGAGAGTGATATTAACACCAACGGAACAACACAGGGTGAAGTTGATGCCCGCAATTTGTTTATCGGTTTTTTGGATCATCGTGAAACGGAAATGAAGCGTGTTATGGCTTTGTACAGCTCAGCCGCTTTACATTCCTACGGCTATTACAAGGAAGAAGCTTATAAAAAGCTTGAGTATATGCGTTTTAAGCTTTCGGAGTTGCGACGTTTGCGGACTCGTTTGTTGGCTACAAGGAGTCATTCTGATGAAGAAGAACGCCGCAGAATTGAAGCTATTGACAGAGGTGAGAAGTTTTTGGCTAATAAAATTGGTGATGAATTAGAAGAGAATCTGATTGATACCAAGGTCTTTAAGCCGGAAACTCAAAATGAAGAAGAGGCTCATGAAAAAGTTGAGAATCTTCGCAAAACTTCGGCTGTCCTTATGGCTGCTCTGATTATGGGGTATCGTTATGGTAAGACGCGGGAGCAGATTGAAAGAGAAGGAAAACGAGGTTCTGAACGAGTTGTTGAAGAAAACCAAAATCCGCTGTTGCCGAGAATTGCTCGTTTGCGCGGTTTGACGGTTCAAGACTATCAGAGAGTTGCACAACGCGCCTGAGTGTGGTTGACAGCTTTGGTGTTTTGGGCTATGTAAAAGTAGTTCATATCTTTTAAGGAGTTACCTATGGGTGCGATTTTTGAGCCTTTTTTGTATATTATCGGTTTGTTGGCTGATATTTATTTCAAACTTGTTGTCGTGCAGGTGGTTTTGTATTGGCTTATTCATTTTAAAATTTTGGAGCCATCAAATAAATATGCCCAGAAAACAGTTGAGATTTTAGATAATTTAACAGCGCCCGTTTATAAAAAAATTCGCGAAAAAGTGCCATCGGTGGCCGGTCTTGATTTGGCTCCGTTTATTTTGTTGGTGGCATTGCTGTTTTTGTGCCGGTTGGTTTATCGTCTGAGCGCATTGATTGTTTAGTTGCCTATGGTTTTTGAAGAAAAACAAGATGGAATTTTGTTGAGAGTTAGGTTAACACCTAACTCTTCTTCTTGTAATAAAGGGGATGTTTTTTGCGATGCTGACGGCAAAGAATATCTTAAAATCAGTGTTGTCAGCGTGCCGGAAAAAGGCAAAGCGAATCAGGAGTTGATAAAGTTTCTCGGCAAGCAGTTGAAAGAAGCAAAAAGCAATTTTGAGATTGTGAGCGGTGAAACAGACCGTTGTAAAAAAATTATGATTCAAGGGAATCCGCAAGAAATGCGGCAAAAATTGGAAGAATGGCTGGAGAAATAAGATGACGGCGAAAATTTTGGACGGGAAAGCTTTAGCAGCTAAAATAAAAAGTGAATTAGCACAAAAAATTTGGGCTGATGACGGTGAGGATATGCCGGTTTTAGCCGTGGTTTCGGTTGGTGAGGATAATGCCAGCCAAGTCTATGTTCGCAA
>CAYLIN010000028.1:0-12859 GCA_964383725.1 uncultured Azospirillaceae bacterium
AAAGAATACAACAAAACCATGGTTCAAGTTTATGGTTACACAGATAACACCGGTAGTGCTGCAACAAACAATGCTTTGTCCTTGCGTCGAGCAACAGCCGTTTCAAACTATCTGCGGTTGCAAGGTGTTGATGGTAACCGTATCATTACCGATGGCTTAGGTTCTTCTAATCCGATTGCTTCTAACTCTACAGCAGCCGGACGTGAACAAAATCGTCGTGTTGAAATCGCTTTGATTAATCAACAATAATTATCCTCATTTGCTAAAGGCCGCTTAATTTAAGCGGCCTTTTTGATGGCTAAAAGCCAACAGACGGATTAACGCCGTTTTCTCGTAAGATTTGTAAAAATTCAGCCAGATACATCTTTTCATTATAATGAAGTTGACCATCTGACTGGCATATTTTTACAATTTCCTTTATTAGATTTTCAGCTTCTTCCGGCGTTTTTTTGATGATTTCCCCTAATGCTTGATAAAAATCATTTTCATTCGGTTGGATTTCTGATAAATATGCACTGATATATTGAGGGCTTAACCCGCGAGTAGCCGGAATATTCTTCAAAATATAGTCATAAATAATTTGCTCTTTAACCGTTGTAAAATTTTTTTCGCACGCAGCCATAAAGCGCATCAACACCAAATCTATATCTATAGGTTCAAATATTTTTTTATTTATAACAAACTTTCTTTTATCATCAGTCTTCTCTGACGGTATCTTTTTATATTCATAAAAAAACTGCTGCGGATCCTGATAATATTTCTCGGTTGTTAAATCAGTTAAATCTTTTAAAAAATGAGAATCAAAAACATATGAACTGTGATTGCGATAAAAATAAATATCAAAAAAGATGTTTCCATCTTTCTGCCAAACCTTTTTTATTGCGGCTTTTTCTTCAAAAATACGGTTGTTTTGCACAAAGTGTATCAGCATATTGTAAAAGCGAAGATTATCCTGCTGCATTTGCTTCTCCTGATAATTCACTCAATTTTTTGACATAGTTGCGAATTGTTTCAACACGCACATCGTAACTTTCCAGATTTTTTTCAATAAACAATTTTTGATCGGGACGAATTTTTATTACACCGAATGACATCTGAATAAACTCAATTAGTTTTTCCGGATGTGCAAAGATATTGTTGTGAAACGCTAATAAAATTCCTTTGCTACCTGCATCAATTTTTTCAATATTTGCTCGCTTACAGAGTATTTTGATCTCTACCGTTTTTAAGAGATTATCAACCTCTGCCGGTAACGAACCAAATCGATCAATCAATTCTTCTCGTATATCCGCAATAGCACTATTATCAACCAATTCGCCAATACGTTTATACAATCCCAATCTCACCCCCAAATCACGAACATATGTTTCCGGTATCAAAATCGGAATACCGGTTGTAATCTGAGGTGTCCAGCCTGAAGTTTCAGAACCGGATATTTCTGCAGCAGCTCCTGAACGTAAGCGTAAGATTTCTTCTTCCAGCATATGTTGATAAAGGGCAATCCCCACTTCTTTGATGTGTCCGGACTGTTCCTCTCCAAGGATGTTTCCTGAACCTCTGATATCCATGTCATGACTGGCCAGAGAAAATCCTGCACCTAACGTATCCAGTGCCTGAAGAATACTTAAACGACGTTCGGCAATCGGTTTCAGTTGACGTTTCGGAGGCACGGTGAAATATGCATAGCCTCGGGTTTTTCCGCGACCGACACGTCCTTTTAACTGGTATAACTGTGCCAAACCAAACATGTCAGAACGATAGACGATCATCGTATTAACAGAAGGCATGTCAATACCGGATTCAATAATTGTCGTTGATAGTAACATATCAGCCTTGCCATCCGCAAAATCATTCATAACCTCTTCCAGATGTTTAACCGGCATTTGACCATGGGCAACCAATATCTTTATATCAGGAACTAAAGCACGCAGTTCCCCTTCAATACTAAAAATATCCGAAACACGAGGACAAACAAAGAATATTTGTCCTCCGCGGAATTTTTCACGATAAATCGCTTCTTTTATCATCACCTTATCAAAAGGCATGACGAATGTTCGGGCGGCTAATCTATCAACCGGCGGTGTGGCGATAATGCTTAATTGTTTGACCCCCGTCAAAGACAATTGCAATGTTCTGGGAATGGGGGTTGCGGTCAATGTCAGGACATGAACATCTGATTTCAGCTGCTTTAGTTTTTCCTTATGGGCAACGCCGAAATGCTGTTCCTCATCAATAATAAGCAACCCCAGATTGCAGAATTTAATATCCTTAGAAAGCAACGCATGTGTCCCGATAACAATTTCAACAGAGCCTTCTTCCAAACCTTTTTTGGTTTCTGCGGCATCCTTAGGTGTCACCAAACGAGAAAGCATTTTTACCCGCACCGGAAATCCTTCCATCCGTTTCTTAAAATTGATATAATGTTGGCGCGCCAATAAAGTTGTCGGAACAATTAAAGCAACTTGAGCTCCGGATGATGCCACGGCAAATGCTGCCCTTAACGCAACCTCCGTTTTGCCAAAACCGACATCGCCACAAACCAGTCTGTCCATCGGAATAGCGGCATTCAAATCCGCCATGACATCGGCAATAGCATTTAGTTGGTCATCAGTTTCATTATAAGGAAACCGAGAACAGAAATCATCAAAAAGCCCTTGTTGCGGCATAAAACAATCTGCTTTTTTTAATTGTCTTTCAGCGGCGATTTTTATCAACTTTTCCGCTATATCTCGTATTTTTGCCTTAACCTTAGCTTTCTTTGCCTGCCATGCTGTTCCCCCTAAGACATCCAGCTGAATATTTTCATCTTCAATACCATAACGAGAGATGACATCAATATTTTCTACCGGAACAAAAAGCTTGGCATCATTTGCATATAAAATCTTTAAGCAATCATGAGGCGCTCCTCCGGCCGTTATATTTTCAAGCCCGAGAAAACGACCGATACCATGTTCGACATGAACGACCAACTCGCCGATATTCAATGATGAAACATCAGCTATAAAATCTTTGGCTGTTATCTTTTTAGTACGACGACGTAATCGTTCTCCCAAAATATCTTGTTCAGATATCAGGCATAATCCCTCGCCTTTGAAACCATATTGTAAAGGCATAACCACCATCACCACTTGATGTGATTTTGTCTCACTTTCTTTCCAGTTTTCCGCAAAGGTTAAATCTGCGGCTCCGTACTCGTTCAGCAAAGAAAAAATACGTTCTCTTGACCCTTCACTATAACACGAAATAATACGGCGCAGTTTTTTGTTCTCAATCAAATAATCTCGGACATTTTCATAAACCTGTCCGGCGGCAACATTCTTGGCATTAGAGAAATTACGTCCGGGAATAACCTCGGCGTTTACAACAAAATCTGTTTCCGGCATACTCAACGGTGTTAAGTGAAGAGCTTCTTTTTTCTTGAGTATTTCTAAAAATTGAGCCACAGGTATATACATAAGTTCCGGTTTGACCGGACGATAAGCGTCAATTTCTGTTTTACTCTGAACACTTAATGCCTCTAATCTTGCTTGATAATAATCAGCAATACTTTCTGTTTTTGAAACAGCTGCGTCTTCAACATTTTTTCCTGAGATAATATAAGCGGCCGGAAGATAATCAAACAATGTCGGTAAATTATCTTCATAAAAAAACGGAAGCCAATTTTCCATTCCTAAATATTTTTTGCCATTTGATACCGCTTCATAAATTTCATCATCATTAAATGCTGCTCCAAAAGCCTCTCGATATTTTGTTCGAAAACATTTTATTGTGTTGGCATCAAGCATCGCCTCATTCATGACCTTAAAACTATATGCCGTCACCTCACCTGTTGTTCGCTGGCTTACAGCATCAAATGTGCGAATACGTTCGACTTCATCATCAAATAAGTCTATGCGCAGAGGCTCTGCCGTTCCAACAGGAAAGATATCAATAATGTCTCCGCGAACAGCATACTCCCCCGGTTCAATCACTTGTTCAACTCGGCTGTAGCCATTGGTTGAAACATAATGCAGAAAATTATTAAAATCTATTTTTCCACCAACACGAACCTCTCGAGATGAATTGAGAAAAATCTTCAGCGGAGGCAGTTTTTGAAGCACGGCTCCGACACTGGCCACTATTATCCGAGGTTGTTTTGCTGTAGGCGTGATTGCCAGTTCAGATAGAACTTCTATACGCTGCGCTATAATATTAATATTAGGAGAAACTCGATCATAGGGCACGGTATCCCACGCCGGAAAACTTAATACCTGAAGTTTTGGATTTAAATACTCCAAAACATCGACACAGCGCTGAAGCTCAATCCCATCGCTGACGATGTATAAAATATCCTTTTTAGATGTATGGGCAAACTTATCCAACAGAAAGGCATCATACCCATCCGGAACCGAAGAAATCGTATAGTTACGCAACTTTTCCAAATCATACTGCATGAGATTTTTATACACTCAAACCCATTGGATTGTAAAGAGCAAAGTTTGTTAACACCGCCAATTAGATTTCACTTTTCATTTACCTGAATATATAGTACCTTAGCTTTAGTTTAATAGAGAGAATGGTAATGCGTCCGGAAATTTTAAATCCTGTCTTTACAAGGGTAAATACGATTAAAGGTGTTGGTGAACGCAGCTTTAAGCTGTTATCCTCCTTAACCGGCGATAAAATTATAGATATGCTTTGGCACTTACCAACAAATATTATTGATAGACGCTCCTCCCCTCCACTGAGGAATGCTATCTCCGGAAAAATTTATACACTTAAAGTACGCATTATTGATCATATTCCACCAAAAACAACAAAGCATCCTTATCGAGTGATTGTGGAAGAATGTCATCCTCAAGTTATTGCTCCAGAACAAATCACGTTAGTTTTTTTCAAAGTCTATGCTGATTCAATCAAAAAAAACCTTCCTATAAATGCCGAACGAGTTATCAGCGGAAAATTAGAAAGTTTTAATGGTTCATGGCAAATGTCACATCCAGACTTTATTGCCAAAGCAGAAGATTTTGAAAAGCTCAGAAGTATCGAACCGGTCTATCCTCTTACTGCCGGTATTACAAATAAAATGATATGCAAATGGATGCCATATGCGTTGGAAAAGCTTCCTCAGCTACCGGAATGGATTGATTCTCACTTAATGCAACAAAAAAAATGGAAAAGCTTTTATCAGGCTCTTTATTCCGTACATCACCCTCAAGACAGCAATGATCTTGATCCTCATTCTCCAGAAAGAACCCGTTTGGCTTATGATGAATTATTGGCTAATCAGCTTTCTTTGGCATTAGCCAGAGAACATATTCGTAAAAAAAACGGACGTATTATAAAAGGGAATGGTTCTTTGCGACAAAAAATTATTTCCTCGCTCACATTTCAGTTAACTGGGGCTCAACAGAGAGTTTTGAATGAAATCTATAACGACCAACAAGCTGATACTCAGATGTTGCGCCTTTTACAAGGGGATGTCGGATCAGGAAAAACAATTGTCGCCTTGCTGACCATGCTCAATGCCGTAGAGTGCGGTTGTCAGGCGGCTATTATGGCACCGACAGAAATTTTGGCTCGGCAACATTGGGAAACCATTGCTCCGCTTTGTACTCCCTTGAATCTCAGAGTCGAAATTTTAACAGGACGAAACAAAGGAAAAGAACGGAAAAAATTACTGGCAGATTTAGCTGACGGAAATATTAATATTCTTATCGGAACACATGCCCTGTTTCAAGAAGATGTTGTTTTTAAAGATTTGGCATGTGTGGTCATTGATGAACAACATCGCTTTGGTGTTCATCAACGTTTGGGCCTTAGTCAAAAAGGAAACCGTGCAGATGTTTTGGTTATGACCGCCACCCCCATTCCCAGATCACTCATTTTGACGGCATATGGTGATATGGATTATTCTCAAATTGACGAAGTGCCTCCCGGTCGAAAACCCGTTGATACACGTGTTATTCCTCTGGAAAAACTTTCTGATGTTGTTCATGCTCTGCAACGTAAAATCGCTTCTGGTTCCAGAGCCTATTGGGTATGTCCTCTGGTTGAAGAATCTGAAAAATCAGATTTAGCTGCAGCTAAAGAACGTTATGAAAGCCTACAAAAAATATTTGGATCCGATATCGGACTTGTACATGGGAAAATGAAAGATGCCGAAAAAGATGGGGTTATGACCCGTTTTAAAAACGGAGATTTCAAACTTTTGGTAGCAACGACCGTTATTGAGGTTGGCGTTAACGTACCGGAAGCAACCGTTATGGTTATTGAACACGCAGAACGTTTTGGATTGGCTCAGCTTCATCAATTGCGAGGACGTATTAAACGGGGTTTTGAAGCCTCATCATGTCTTTTATTATATGGACATCCTCTTAGTGAAACCGCTCATGAACGTTTAAATATTATGAGAGAAACAGAAAATGGTTTTCTGATTGCGGAAAAAGATTTAGAACTACGCGGCGGAGGGGAACTTTTAGGAACCAAACAAAGCGGCTTTTGCGCTTTCCGCTTGGCTGATATTGCTGCTCATAAAGATTTGTTGCATGTTGCTCATCAGGAGGCTAAGCTCATTTTGAACACAGATCCGCAATTATCAACACCACGCGGGGAGGCATTACGTGCCCTTCTCTATCTGTTTGAACAAGACAGCGCAATTAAAACATATAATGCAGGGTGATTTAATCTTTTTCTAAAATGGGCCAATTGCCCTCAGCAACTTGCTGCAATGTAGGGTTTGGCAAGTCAAAACGCATGTTATAAATCCAATAATTGGCCATTACCCGTTCTATATAAATACGAGTTTCTGCTGAAGGAATAACTTCAATAAACAATAATGGATCGTTATTATAATTAGCTGTTTTTTCCCAACGAATAAGATTGCTCGGCCCACCATTATATGCAGCCATCATGTAAAATAAATTACCATTGATAAATGGTTTGTTGAGCAGATAATTTACATAACGTTGCCCCAGCTCAATGCTTATTTCCGGTTTCAATAATTTTTGGCTATCATGTTTCAAACTGATGTCTTTTGTGATATGATAAGCCGTATTGGGCATTAGTTGCATTAATCCCCGCGCTCCTGCCGGACTTTTAGCCTCAGGCTTAAATCCGGATTCCTGACGTATTAATGCCAGAACCAATGCTTTATCAACTTGCCAGTTTTTATCAGGTATCCAAGATGGAATCGGATACGCTACACCATCATATGATACATCTTCTTGCGGACGGCTTAAATCTCCGCAAACGCGAATAGCCAATGCATGCATTTGATATTGGTTGGCAATATACAGAGTGGCTTCTTTTTGTTTATCACTCATTTCATAGTAGCCGTGTCTTAACTCTTGTTCTGCCAAATCTTTTCTCTTGGCATGCAAAAGAAGAACTGCTCGACGAATTGATGGAGAACCCAATAATTCATAAATATAATCAATAGAATTAAAGTTATTCAGGTAGGCAACGGCATCCCAGTGATATGTCAATGGTTGTCCTGATTTATATGATGCCAAAATCCCATAAAAGGTATGTCGATATTGTGCCGCAGTTTTTAACATCTGTTTTGCTTTTGTTGTTTGTCCGGCTCTGCTGTAAGCTCTATAAGCCCAATAACCACCGGCAGAAACGAGCCAATCATCAGAATTTCCGGACTGCGCCAAACGTGAAAAATAAGTTGCGGCATTTTTGTAGTTTTTCATCCGCCAAGCAGATAAACCTGCAACCCAAGGGGCAACTCCGGATGTTTTGCGTCTGGAAGCTCGAACACCCCACTCCCAAGCCATTTGATTTTGATTATCAACAAGATACTTCATTGCTAACGAAGCAGCTAACTCATCCCAATATTTATCCGGTGCTTTTTGGCGGAACTTTTTTTGTTCCAAAACTAATCTGGCTGCTTTAGTCTTTCCGGAGCGCAATGCTTTTCTAAACTTTCCAACCTGTACCGCCAAATAATTTATATCAGCCGCTGACAAATGTTTTAAATCTTCATCTTTCCAACCACTGACCCGAGAACACTCTGACATTTTGCGCGGAGAGGTCAATTCTGACGCTTTTCCCTTTTTTACGGCCAGATTATAGATACGGACAGCTTGGGGTAAATCTGCATATAGCTCCAGCCATTCTTTTAATTCAGCAAAGGAGCTTTTATAATCCTTATGAAGGTATTTTTCCGCAAGAACATGACCTAAAATGATATTATTTCCAAGAGAACTCGTTAAATCATTCACACGCTTAAAATCTGCCGCATCAATTGCTCGAAAAGCTTTTTTATATAACACGACATCGGATTTATCTATCAACAGATAATCAAGTATTTTATTATAAACTGTCGGATTGATAACATCTATATGGCAACTTTCTTCTGCAAAAGATATAGCAGAAGTCAGGCACAGTCCAAACAGCAAACATATTGCCAATCCTCTTTTAAACACGCCTGTTCCCTTATTTAGATTGTAGCCAAACAATGTTGGAAGCACATTGGGAAGCGGTCATCCCCTTAACACGACACCGATTTACAACGATATTGGGCATTTTATCCAAGCTGTAACAGCCATCACCCAATAATGTATAATTATAATATGTTTGGGTATTGGGTTGCACATTTGCAAAAGAAACAAAAGTTGTTAAGTCTGGCCAAACTAATTTTACATCCAGATTGACCAGCTTTCGGTCAAGATTGGTAACAACATAAATTGCAATATCGCAAGATGTCATCCCCGAACCTTTTCCATGAATTTTAAAATCTTTATAGAACAGAAAAATTTTATTATTGGTAACTACGGCCTGTCCCTTGTCATTAATTCTGGAAAAAACGGCCCCGCCTCGTTTTGATCCATCTTGCGTGGGTTTTTGAAATGCCTGTTCCGGAATAAAAATTTCTTCTTCCTCAGTGTCTTTTTCAACGCTTTCTTCTTTATTTTTATTTACGTTCAAGTCTTCCATTGACGGAAGTTCTTCTATTCCTTTAACGCCTTTTACATCAGATACCGGAACACTCTCAATCTCGCTATCACCAAAAGACTGAGCAAGAGCAAAGCCTCCGCCTAACAAGGTCGTTATGACAAACGCAGCTATCAGAGTGTTCCTAATCACCATATTCTCCTTAATTATTCATTATATCCCGGGGTGTAGGCAAAATTGGCCGTTATTTGATTTATTTCATTCAGGCTCTCATTATACAGGCTCTGAACATCATTCTTTTGTTTTTCAATTTGTGCATTTTCAGCATCAATAATCTCATCAGCAGAAACAGCTCTGAACTCAGAATAATATTCAGGGTTGCTCGTCGTTACATGCTGAAACATGTTTTGGCAACTTTCTCCGCTGCTACCTGTTGAAGCGCCTGTCCGACAGTTGCTGACATTTACCTCAACATCATTTAACAACAAAAAGCACCGATCTGTTGTTACCTTTGATTTAAGAGATACTTGTTGTTGGGGTTTCATTGTTGGTAATTTTAAGGTCAGCATGATGTCTTTAGAACTTAAATCTGCCGTTTTGTATCTGGAATTTGTTGTCCGTTTTAGGCGTTTATTTTCACGTTCTTTACGCTGTTCCTGTTCAATTGTATCAGCAACAACTTCGTCATGCCAGAGTAAATTGACTGTTGCATTTGAAATTTCCGTACCTGAACGATTGTAAAAAGTTGCTCCCAACTCACAGGAAGTCACCAAACCATCAGAATTTTTAATTGGTACAACATCATGTATCTTAAATAAAACTGTATTTTCTGCGGCGCGAACAGTTCCGGCCGTAACAACAAAACCCAATGCCAATAAAGGCAACATGATTTCTTTTTTCATTTGACTTCCCTTAGTTATTAAAAAACGTTTTCTCTTATAATAATATTATTTTTATAAAATACCAACAAATTGTAAAATAATTCAGAACATTTAATTTTTTTCTTTCAAAGCTTTAGCTAACCTCATGAAATCTGCCCATGATTTTGACTTTTGTCCCGGTGTTCTTAATAAATATGCCGGGTGAAAACTAGCTAACAATTTGGCTTGTGCCCCGTCTCCCTTTTCATAATCGAGCCAACGTCCTCGCATTCTTGATATTGATTCTGCTGTATTCAGCAGCGCATTAGCAGAACTTCCGCCCAATGTAAAAATAAAATCAGGATTAATTAAATCAATTTGTTTTTTCAAAAACGGTAAACATACCGCTATTTCAGAATCCAGCGGTGTTCTGTTTCCTGGAGGACGCCATGGTAAAATATTACAGATATAACACGAGGTTCGATCCAACCCGATAGCTGCCAACATTTTATCAAGAAGATGGCCGCTACGACCGACAAACGGAGTTCCAATCCGATCCTCATCAGCTCCCGGTGCTTCACCAACAAAAACGACTCTGGCTTGCGGATTACCATCACCAAAAACAGTATGAGCCGCAGTCATTTTTAATGCACACCCTTCAAAAGCCTCTACAGCCTGACGTAATTCTTCCAATGTTGTCACTTTGCTGCAAATGTCTTTTGCATTTTGAAAAGCTGTTTGCGTTGCTTGAGCCAACTCAGTCGTTGCATGGCGCACTGGCACGACACTTTCCACCTTTGCTGCAACAGCTGCAGAAGTCGTAGCCGCCGAAATTTCAACTTTCGGCAGTTCGGCAAACGGTTCATCTGCGCAGATTTCTTCAACTCCGGCACAGATATACCATTCTAAAACTTCTTGTAACGAACTCATTTCACTCATAATGTTTTCAGATTAGACAACTTTTGCTATTTTTCAAGACAAAACATTTATTTACACAAATTTAAGAATATATTTAAAAGACTATTGTATGATAAAAAAAAATAGCTAATATTGTCCTGTTATATTAAATGGGTTATTTCAATGGCAAAATTCGGTTTTTTAGGTATTTTACTTGTTTCAATCGCTTTGTTCGGTTCTTGCTCCAATTATATCCGCAAGCAACCTCCTGCACAACCGCCCGTTGTTGAAACGGCAAAAAATGAACTACGCAAACCTTATGGTTCTTATCTGGCCGGTCGTGTTGCCCATTTGCGTCGTGATTTTAGCAAAGCTTCCGATTATTATATCGAATCCTTAAAAACTGATCCCAACAATCCGGAACTCATCAGTCGCCTTTATCTGCTCTTGGTTTCTAAAGGTCGAGTTGATGAAGCTGCGGATTACGCCAAACAAGCATGGGATAATGGAGATAAAAACAGCTTTATCCAAGTTATTATTGCCGTGAATGAATTGAAAAAAGGAAACTATCAGCAAGTTCCCGAAATTTTGAAAAAAACAACAAATCCTGTTTATAGTGAATTTATCAATCCATTGATTAATGCCTGGGCTTATGCCGGAATGAATAATCCTGATAAAGCTTTGGCTCAACTTGATAAATTGAAAAAGGATTCGAGTTTTCGAGCTCTTTATCATTTTCATCGCGGTATGATTAATGACTACTTTAATCGTTCGCGTGATGCTCAAGCCGATTATGAAGTCATTGTTAACGAAGAACAACTGGAAATGTCTTTCCGTTCCTTACAAATCATTAGCAACTTTTACTTACGTACCGGACAAAAAGACAAAGCTGTCACTATCGTTAATAAATATAATGATGAAAAACTTCTGGCTGAAATGCTTGCCAAACTCCAGAAAAATGTTTCTAAAACAAAACCTGAAAAGGCAGAAAAAATTATAAATTCTCCCAATAACGGAGCAGCAGAAGCTTTATTCAGTATTGCTGCTACCCTTCGCCAAGGTGTTGGCGGAATGGATTTGGCTCATATGTTTATTGCCATGTCTATTTATGAGAATCCTAAGTATGATTTAGCAAAATTGCTTTTAGCCGACATTTTGGAAAATAGAGAAATGTATGCTGATGCTAATGATGTATATGATACAATCGGCAAAGAATCTGAGGCATATTATACTGTTCAACTAAAAAAAGCCAACAATTTGGTGTTGTTACAAGATTATGCTTCCGCTGAGTTGTTATTGAAATCTATTGCTTTAGATTCAGATAATTACCAACTTTACTTTAATATCGGCGATATTCTTCGAGCTAAAAACAAACCGGAAGAAGCTATTGAATATTATGAAAAAGCTTTAGAAAAACTCCCTAAAATCGAAAGCCAACACTGGATACTGTATTATGCCCTCGGTGTTTCATACGAACAAAATAACCAATGGAAAAAAGCTGAAAAAGCTTTTAAAGAAGCATTAAAACTCAGTGACAACCACTATCTTGTTCTCAATTATTTAGGATATAGTTGGTTGCGTCGCGGTGAAAATATTGATGATGCGTTTACCATGATTGTTAATGCCTATAACCAAGCCCCCAATGACAGTAATGTCAACGATAGCTTAGGTTGGGCTTTATACAATCTCGGCTATTACAGAATGTCCCTCAATTATCTTGAAAAAGCCGCAGAGATGGATCCGTCCAATGCTGTCATTTGTGATCATTTAGGTAACGCTTATTGGTTTAATAATCGTAAAAATGAGGCCGGTTTCCAGTGGCGCCACGCTCTCCGCCTTAAAGATGAAACAAATGAACTGAATAAAGATATTGTTCAAAAGAAAATAAAAGAAGGTCTGAAAAAAGAGCCGCAGTTATCTTACAATCAAGAAAATATCGAAAAGCAAATCCGCCAAATTCAAAAATCTGACGACTAACCGGCGAGCCGCCGGAGGCAACAGTTAAGCGGCTACGGAGAGTCCTCGTTTGGTCGCAGGACGACAGCCGACGGCGGGGGAAGCACCACCTAGTGGGTGGAGGCACAACTTAAGTGCCCGTGGAAAAAACGGACGCAGCGCGCCCCCCTCTGCAAGGAAGTCCTCCTAAGATTTTTCTGTTAGATACGAAATGATGGTACAAAATAATAGCTAAATAATTTTAATTGCATTTTAATTCTTTT
>CAYLIN010000029.1:0-12713 GCA_964383725.1 uncultured Azospirillaceae bacterium
TGGTTATTGTTTGTGTGCCGTCCGGTTCTACTGCCGTTGAGCGTCGTGCTATTCAGGAATCGGCAGAAGCAGCCGGTGCGCGCAAAGTTTGGTTGATTGAAGAGCCTATGGCCGCTGCTATCGGTGCTGATTTGCCGGTAACAGAACCGACTGGTTCTATGGTTGTTGATATTGGTGGTGGTACAACCGAAGTTGCTGTTTTGTCTTTGGGCGGTATCGTGTATGCTCGTTCTGTCCGTGTCGGTGGCGATAAAATGGACTCAGCTATTATTTCCTATATCCGTCGTAACCATAATTTGTTGGTTGGTGAAGGCAGTGCTGAAAAGATTAAAAAGGAGATCGGTTCAGCTTGTGCACCGGAAAGCGGAGAAGGTCGTACAATCGAGATCAAAGGTCGTGATCTGATGAATGGTGTTCCGAAAGAAATCATTATCACTGAACGTCAGGTGGCAGAAAGTTTGAGCGAGCCTGTTTCCCAAATCGTTGAAGCTGTTAAAGTTGCTTTGGAACATACAGCTCCTGAATTGGCTGCTGATATTGTTGACAAGGGTATTGTTTTGACCGGTGGTGGTGCTTTGCTGACAAACCTGGATCAGGTATTGCGTAATGCAACCGGATTGCCGGTATCTATTGCTGAAGATCCTTTGGCTTGTGTGGTTAAAGGAACCGGTCGTGCATTAGATGAGATTGGACGTTTGCGTTCTATTCTTTCTACAATGTACTAAATACACGGCTGACGGCTTGATGTTTAATGCGGGGAAACCGTCGGAGATGTGTCTGGTCACTTCTTTTCGGTTTCCCTTTTTTTATTGCTGTAGATTGAAAATCGGCGGCGGAATCTTTTTGTTTGGGTTGTGTTTATGAAACGGCGGAGAAGCTTATTTATCCATTTAAGCCATATTAGATTGCTGGCGAAAAAGTTTGCGCTGGTTATTTTGTTTTTATCGGCTTTTGTCTTGATGTTGGTAAATAAGACGGATACGGTGCTTATTGAAAAGACATCTTCCATTGCAACTGATATTGTCAGCCCGATGATTAATGTGTTGGTTATCCCTGCCAAATTAGTGGCTCAGGGGTATGATTATTTTCGTGATTTGAAGCAGGTGCGTGCGGATAATTTGCAACTTAGAGAAGATAATAAACAATTGCGAAAACTATATGAACGGGCTCGAGCTTTAGAGATTGAAAATAAGTTATTGTCCGGCTTGTTGAATTTTGTTGTTCCTCCAGAAGCGGATTATGTGACTGCCAGAGTTATTGCTGAGGAAGGGGATGCTTTTTCTCATTCATTGATTGCGTATATTGGACGTGAACCTGTTGTTAAAGGGCAGGTAGCTATTTCTGATAAAGGGGTTGTTGGACGTGTAGACAGAGTGTCCAGTATGTATGCAAAGATATTGCTGATTACGGATATTAACTCTAAGATTCCGGTCGTGGTGGAAAAAACACGTGTTCGCGGTATTTTGTCCGGTGATAACACCGTTATGCCTAAGTTGGTCTTTACGCCTTTGGGAGCGGAATTGTCTGTTGGCGATCGAATCGTTACCTCCGGTGTGTCCGGGGTTTTTCCTGCGGGATTGCCTGTCGGGCGTGTTGTCAGTGTTGATAAACACGAGGTGAAGGTTAAGCCATTTAGTAATTTGGAACAGCTTGAGTATGTTAAGCTGATAAATTATAAAATTGATGGTATTATTCAAACCGAAGATGGAGATAAACACAAATGAGTGATGATTTAGATGAAAACATCACGTCATTTTTTCAACGCCCGTTGCCGTTTGTGTCTTCGGTTATTTTGTTGTTTTTCTCGTATGTTCCCTTAGATTTGGCTTATTTAAACAATATTCGTCCCGCAGTGGGGATGATTTGTGTTTATTATTGGCTTTTGCACCGACCGGATTTGTTTAATCTGTGGTCCGTTTATTTTTTGGGATTGATTGATGATATTGTGTCTGCAGCACCCTTTGGATCAAATATATTTGCTTTGCTATTGCTGTATGTGTTGGTTATGAATACCTCACGTTTCTTTAATGCCAAGCCGTTTGTGGTTACATGGTATGGTTTTGCGTTATTGACATTGCTTGCTCAATTGTCTCGTTGGCTGATCGTTTCGATTTATTATAGTCAATTTCTGCCGTTGGCTATGGTCTTTTTCAGCACATTAGTTACGATTGCGGCATATCCATTAATTTCGCTTCTTTTGGCGTATGTGCAAAATTTATTGATACGGGACGATACTTAATGAATCGCGATAATGATAAAGGGAAGGTTTTAATCGGGCGGTCGCTGATTTTGGGAGCCGGTAAGTTTGTGTTGTTACTGGTTATTGTTGCTCGCTTGTATTATCTTCAGGTTTATCAAGCTGATAAGTATAAGATGTTGGCCGATGAAAATCGTATTTCAACCCGCTTATTGGTGCCTCCTCGCGGAATTATCTATGATCGGCACATGAATGAGCTGGCTACGAATCGGCAAAATTTTCAGGCATCTATCGTGGTTGAGCAAACAACGAATGTTCAGGCTACGTTAGATGCATTTAAACAAATCATGCCGTTGAGTGAAGCTGAAGAGGATCGAATTAAAAAGGATCTTCGTAAGAATCGGAGTTTTGTTCCGATTAAAATCAAAGATAATTTGACGTGGGAAGAAGTGGCGGAAATTCAGTTGAATGCTCCTGATTTGCCCGGAATTAATATTGATGAAGGTTTACAGCGCTATTATCCGTTAGGTGAAAAGGCCGCACCGGTTGTCGGTTATGTTTCATCTGTTTCTGATAGTGATGTTAAAGATGATCCATTGTTGGAAATTCCGGGATTTAAAATAGGAAAATCCGGAGTGGAAAAGCTTTTTGAACATCGGCTTCGCGGTAAAGGCGGAAACTTGAAGCTTGAAGTTAATGCCTATGGACGCATTATGAAAGAGATTGAACGAAATGATGGTATCTCTGGCGAAAAAGTGGAGTTAAGTTTGGATAGTCGCTTGCAAAGCAAGGCGTATGATATGTTCGGAGAAGAAAGCGGAGCTGCGATTTTAATGGATGTTAACAGCGGTGAGATTTTAGCTTTTGCTTCTGCTCCGTCGTATAATCCGAATGTTATGGTTCAGGGAATTTCTCAAAAAGAATGGCAAGAATTGAATCATAATGACAGACATCCGTTGGTTAACAAGGCATTGTCCGGTCAATATTCTCCGGGATCAACTTTTAAGATGGTTGTGGCATTGGCTGCTTTGGAGGCAGGGATTATTTCGCCGCAAACTCGGTCTTTTTGTGCAGGAAAAATGATGCTAGGGAATCATACATTTCACTGCTGGAAGAAGTTGGGGCATGGTTATATAAATGTGGTGCAGGCATTGGAGCATTCATGTGATATCTTTTTCTATGAAACAGCTCAGAAACTCGGGATTAATAAGATTGCAGATATGGCCCGTCGATTTGGTCTTGGAAATAAGATTAATGTGGGATTGGAAAATGAAAAGGTGGGTTTGATTCCGGATACAGATTGGAAAATGCAACGTTTTGGCGAACCTTGGCAACAGGGCGAAAGTTTAATTTCCGGAATCGGACAAGGATATGTTTTGACGACACCGATACAATTGGTTACGATGACAGCGCGAATAGCTAATGGTGGTTATGAGGTGACACCGACGTTTAAAAAAATGACAGGTACTGATGTGTCCGGTTTAAAGAAAATGGATATTTCTCCGATTAATTTAGATTTGGTAAAACAAGGGATGTATGATGTCGTTAATACCCCCGGAGGAACAGCGTATGCTTATCGTTTTGATTTTAACGGACAAAAGATGAGCGGTAAAACAGGAACAACTCAAGTTCGCCGTATTACGATGAAAGAACGTCAAACCGGTATGGTGCGGCAAGAAGATTTGCCTTGGCATTTGCGGAATCATGCCTTGTTTGTCGGGTATGCTCCTCACGATAATCCTAAATATGCTGTGGCTGTTTTGGTAGAACATGGACGTGGTGGTTCTGTTGCTGCAGATTTGGCCGGACAGTTGTTGCTAGAAGCTTTAAAACTTGATGCAACAGATCAACCAGTGGAGTAAAATATGTATAAATTTTATGAAACCAGCTTTAAGAGCCAGACCCCAACGTTAAAAGAAAAAATTCAAAATCTGAGTTTTTCTTATATTATGATTATTGTTTTGTTGGCGTCTATCGGAATTTTGATGCTTTATTCCGCGGCTAACGGACATTGGAAACCGTGGGCCCTCAATCAAGGGTTACGTTTTGGATTGGGGTTTGCGGTTATGATTGCTTTTGCGCTTACTGATGTTCGTGTCTTTATGCGATATGCGTATTCGTTTTATTTTGTGGCCTTGATTTTATTGATTGTTGTGGAAATTACCGGACATATCGGAATGGGCGCGCAGAGATGGATTAATCTAGGCTTTATGAAGCTTCAACCGTCAGAATTGATGAAAATCGCTCTGGTGTTGGCTTTAGCTCGCTATTTTCACTCGACGTCGCTTCAAAGTATTGAAAGCATAAAAGGATTGGTTGTTCCGGGATTGATGGTTTGTTTTCCTGCTTTTTTGGTTATGACGCAACCAGATTTGGGAACAGCTTTGATGTTGGTGTTTACGGCGGGAGCGATGTTTTTTGCTGTCGGGGTGCAATTATGGAAGTTTGGCGTGGTTATTTTAACGGCGATTATCTTTATGCCGATTGCATGGCATTTTTTGCATGATTATCAAAAGAATCGTGTTTTGACATTTTTGAATCCGGAGCGTGATCCGTTAGGGGCCGGATATCATATTATTCAGTCGAAAATTGCCCTCGGTTCCGGTGGTGTTTTCGGGAAGGGTTTTTTGAATGGGACGCAGAGCCATTTGAATTTTTTGCCGGAAAAACATACTGATTTTATTTTTACAATGTTGTCGGAAGAGTTCGGGTTAATTGGAGCAACATTTATCATTATTTTGAATTTTTTGATCATTGCTTATAGCTATTCTTTTGCGTTGAGGAGTGCCAGTTATTTCGGAAAATTGGTGGCTGTCGGTTTGGCTACTAACTTTTTCTTTTATGTCTTTATTAATACAGCAATGGTTTTGGGGTTAATTCCGGTTGTAGGGATTCCGTTGCCGTTAATTTCGTATGGTGGAACGGTTATCCTATCTGTGATGGCCGGTTTTGGCATTATCTTATCTGTTCATATTAATCGAAATATTAATATTGGTAAGGATTAAAAAAATACCCGCTATTTTGCGGGTATTTTTTTGTATTTATTTTATTCATTAACTATTGTTTCTTCGACACTTTCGACGACTTCTGCTGTTTGCGGTTCTGCGCTTGTCGTATCAGAAACGGCAGATTTACTTAAAGGGAAAATCTGAACGTTGCTATTTGAAGTTCGTGGCGCGGTTGCTGTTTGTGTTTGTTGGGAAAAACCTGATGCGGCTCGTCTTTCTGCTGATGATTGTCTGTTTTTGGGAGCTTGCAGATCAGGAGCTAACGGGTAGGCATTTTTAGGAAGACGGAGAACCATATAACCATTGCCACCACCGTGAGCAGGACCGGATAAACCAATTGAATAAAAACCACCAATGTAACCATAGTCTAAATCAATATAATCTATTGCAAAAACGGTTTTTACCGTTGTGTTGCCGATAGCCGTCATTTTGCAGTTGTAGCCAGCATCTTCAATCAGAACGTGATTAACATTTTTGGCGAATAAAATGGATTGAGCCGGTGTGCAGTCCGGTGTTTGACCGCCATAAGTTAAATTATAGTTTAAAATTAAATTTAGCTTGTTGGCTTGTTTTCCAATAACGACGTCTGTAATTTTAATGTGATCAATGTAGGCATTGGTAGGGGTTATGCCGGCAGTGATCGGCAAAGTTATGTAGTTTTCCAAACACGTATGTGTTGCGGGATCTGCCTGACAAACTAAGGCTTTTTGGTAATTGTTATTATCAAAAAGGTGAAGCAGGCTATTGTAGACATATTCTTTAGACATGGTTAGTTTTGCCGGAGCACATTGATGTGAACGGCAAATAACGACAGCTCCGGGGTTGCGTAATGTTTCCGGACGCATTTTTGCTCCCTCTCTGGCATATTCAACATTGCTGGGGCCAAAAGGGTTTGTCATAAATTCTTTCGGTGTTCTAATTCGAAAGTATTCACAACCGCTGAGAGCCATTGCTGTTGAGAGGAAAAAGATGCTTTTTGAAAATGTATTAAAACGCATTGCTTGACCTTAATTGTAGTAAAATATGCCTTATCTTAGGGCAAAGATTAGTAAAAACCAAAAGTTTTTTGCAGTTTATTCAATGGATTTTGTGTTTGTGCTTGCAAAACAGTGGTAAAAAGACTCTAATGTTTGCCGAAAGGGAGAAAATAGTGCGCTTTTGGGTGTTTTTAATCAGTGTTTTTATTGTCGATAATTGTTGGGCTCGGCAAGTTAAAGTTATTGATGGTGACAGCTTGTTTATCGGTTCTCGAGAAATACGGTTGTCAGGGATTGATGCGCCGGAATATCGGCAAGAATGTTATGATGAGAATGATGAGCCGTATCCTTGCGGAAAAATGGCGTTGTTGGCTTTGAAAGAAATGTTGAAGGATGATATTGATTGTAAGACAATCGCTGTCGATAAATATCATCGTGATGTGGCTGTTTGTTATGTGGATGGTAAAAATATTAATCGTCAGATGGTGGCGAAAGGTTGGGCGGTGGCCTATGAGCGCTATACACATCATTATGATCAAGCCCAGAAAGAAGCTAAACGTTTGAAAAAAGGAATCTGGCGAGGACGTTTTATTAAGCCAGAACTTTATAGAGTGTTGATGAAAAAAGATAAAAAAGCTTTTGAAAGCAAGAAAAATTGATATTTGCTGAGATTCTTGTTGACAGGGGCGAAAACTTATGTATATTGCAAGCAACGTTTTATGTTTAAATGAAATATAAAGGTGAAAAAATGTACGCAGTAATTAAAACCGGCGGGAAACAATACAGAGTAGCATCTGGAGATGTTCTGAAAATTGAAAAAATTGCCGGTGAAGAAGGTAAAGAAGTTGTATTCAACGAAGTTTTGGCTTTGGGTGATACTGTTGGCACACCGTTGGTTGCCGGCGCTAGCGTTAAAGCTACTGTTTTAAAGCAAGCTCGTGATGCTAAGGTTATCGTTTTCAAGAAGAAAAGAAGACAAAACTATCGTCGTAAAAATGGTCACAGACAATCAATCACATTAGTAAAAATTACTGATGTTTGTGGCAAATAACAGAGTTTAAGGAGAATAAGTCATGGCACATAAGAAATCAGGCGGTAGCTCCAATAACGGACGCGACTCCATCGGACGCCGTTTGGGTTTGAAAAAATCTGGTGGACAGAGTGTTATTCCGGGAAACATTATTATCCGTCAACGTGGTACTCAGTATCACCCGGGTGCTAATGTCGGAATGGGTAAAGATCACACAATCTTTGCTGTTGCCGAAGGTAAAGTTGTATTTTCTAAACGGGCTGGTCGCACAATCGTTTCTGTTGTTGCTGAGTAATCCCGTAAGGAATAAGGCTGAGTTTAGGGGGGGTGTTGTAACATCCCCTTTACTTTTCAGGAATGCTGATTAATTTTGAAGTTGGGTTAATCTTTGAGAAGATAGTCAAATGAAGTTTTTGGATCAGGCTAAAATATATATAAAATCAGGTGACGGCGGACCAGGCTGTGTGTCATTTCGTCGTGAAAAATATATTGAATTCGGCGGTCCTAATGGTGGTGATGGCGGTAAAGGCGGTAGTGTCTATATTGAGGCTGTTCCAAATTTGAACACGTTGATTGATTTTCGCTATGCGCAGCATTTTAAAGCACCACGAGGTGAAGGCGGAAAAGGTTCACAAAAGACCGGTGCCAAAGGTGAAGATATTGTTATTAAGGTGCCTATCGGTACGGAAATTTTGGCTGAAGATCAGGAAACATTGATTGTGGATATGATTGAGCCGGGACAACGCTTTTTGATTGCTAAGGGTGGTGATGGCGGTCGTGGTAATGAACAGTTTAAATCATCTACCAATCAAGCACCTCGTTATGCAGAACCTGGTTGGCCCGGAGAAGAAAAATGGGTGTGGTTGCGTTTAAAGGTTATTGCAGATGTTGGATTAATCGGAATGCCTAATGCCGGCAAATCAACCTTTTTATCCGTCGTGACCAAAGCGCGTCCGAAGATTGCCGATTATCCGTTTACGACATTGCATCCCAATTTGGGTGTGGCTTGGGTTGATGGTTATGAAATGGTTTTAGCCGATATTCCGGGGTTGATTGAAGGGGCTCATGAAGGTGTGGGACTTGGAGATCGTTTTCTTAAGCATGTGGAACGTTGTTCGGCATTTTTACACTTAATTGATGCAACGTCTGATGATGTGGTTAAGGCTTATCTGGATATTCGTCGAGAGTTAGAACTTTATAATGATCATTTGAAAAATAAACCCGAAGTGGTTGTTTTGAATAAGTGTGATGCTTTAACCAAAAAGGAAATTGATAAGAAAAAATCGGCGCTGGAAAAAGCATGCGGTAAAAAAGTTCATGTGATGTCAGCAATTGCAAAACAGGGAATTTTTGATTGCCTTGTTGATGTTAATAAATATATAACCAGAGAAAGAAAAAATAATAGTGAATCAGAGGTGGCGGAAGTTGAAGTTGTTTCCAAAACCTGGTCGCCATTAGATTAAACAGGAGTGGTAAAGTGGCTAAAAAAACAGTGGTTGAAAAAGATATTGCAGAACAGATTTTAGATATCATCAATACAACCTTGGAAGATGGTAAAGCTAATGATATTGTCATTATGGATTTGCAAGGTAAAACATCAATTGCCAATTATATGGTCGTTGCGAGCGGAACATCGCAACGTCATGTTGCTTCATTGGCTGAGCATATTGAAATGAATTTGAAAGCTGCCGGTTATAAATCGGTTGTTGAAGGTGCAGAGAAGGCAGATTGGGTTTTGATTGATGCTTTTGATGTGATTGTTCATATCTTTAAGCCGGAAGTGCGTGAGTTTTATTCTATTGAAAAAATGTGGTCGGCATTGGCTGAGGTTCGCCAAAGTGGCAAGTAAAACAAAAACCCGTTTCAAAGAAACGGGTTTTTTAGTGTTGAGGCGTTTTTTCATTTCACTCTTTTTTTGAACGGGCATGTTTTAACATTTGTTTCAAACACCTCCTGTTCTCCGACAAATACAATGAAGGAATCACGAAAGACAAAGGCCTTTTTGGCGGTGTCTTTGGTTTCTCCCAACCACATCGTTTTGACTTCATTTACAGATGCTATAACAGGAGCAAATGTTTTTGCACATATGTATATTGTACAAAAGTGCATTAAGTCAGTAGGATGAGTTGCCGGTTGGGAAAGGGTGCCTACAAGGGATAGAAAAAATGGTCTTTTTTCTTTTTTTGTGCATAGCAATTTGCTTGCCAGTTTTTGAAAAAGTTTTTTCATAATAATTGTTATAAAGTTATATATTCTGGTAACAATGTAGCGAAAAGTGTTTATTTTGTCAACGTTATTCACGGTGGTAAGGGTGCCCGCTGATAATGGTTTGCAGGCGGTAAATTTGTTCACTTAAAACGGCTCTCATGAGCATATGAGGTAATGTCAGTTTTCCGAATGAAAGGATTAAATCTGCTTTGGTTCTGGTGCTTTCTAAATGACCGTCAGCACCGCCAATCAGAAAACAGATTTCCGAACATCCGTTTAGTTGCCAGTTTTTGATTTTGTCTGCCAGTTCAAGTGATTTTAGGTTTTCACCGCGCTCATCTAAAACGATGACTTTGGCATTATGGGGAATCGATGATTGGAGAAATTTTGCTTCATCTTCTTGAGTGGAATTATCTTTTTCTTTGATAATGATATCCCACGATGAACGTTTGGCATATTCATTAATGATGGCTGCTTCTGGAGAGTTCTTTTTGCATTTTCCGATAGCGAGGATTGTTACTTTCATATTTTCTCCTATTGCAAATATACGGTTTGGCCAAAGACATTTTGCAGAAAGAATAAAGAAACATAGCAAACGATTGCTGCGATAATAGGTGTACTTATCCAACTGAGGGCTATTTTCCCGATAAGTATCCAGTTGAGACTTTTTCCGCCACGAGCGAGACCTATTCCCATTACCGCACCGATAACTGCTTGAGAGCTGGATACAGGAACCAAAGGAAGTGCCGGTAAATTATATGACAGCAAGAAATTTCGTAATCCTTGGGAGGCGAAGAGAAATAAGACCAATGATTGAGATACCACAATAACCCATGCCATCAGCGGAGACATTTTCATTAAATTTCTTCCGACGGTTTTCATGATTTTGTGGGAGTAGGTCATAACACCTGTACCGATGGCGATACCGCCAATGAGGAATAAAACCTGAGTTGCTGTTAATTGTATTCCCCAAAGGAGCATAAGGCTTTTTAACGGGCTTGACGTGACAAAAACCCCCATGACGTTAGCAATGTTATTTGCTCCCAGAGCATAGGCTCCAAAGGCTCCGGCTAATATAAGCCCGACACGTGTATAGCAATCTTGACGGATTAAGTGAAGTTTGGATTTGCGAAGAACTTTTCTGACTCCCCAGTATAAAAATACGGCGATAATTCCGGAGAGAATCGGACAGAAAATCCAGGTGCTGACAATCTGTGTGACAATAGATAAGTCGGTTGGTTTTGAAGCAAAAAAGTTCCATCCGATGATGGCGCCGACAATGGCTTGAGATGTTGAGGTGGGAATCGATGAACGAACCATCCAAAAAATTGTTAAGGCGGCTGCAAGGGCAGACATAAACGCACCGGGAAGAGTGTTTATGCTTCCCAGTTCTCCTAAGGTTTTTGCTGCGCCGGAACCGGCATGTACCGCGCCGAGGATGATAAAGATCGTGGCGATGGTTGCGGCGGTTTTGAATTTGACCATTTTGGTTCCAACAGCTGTTCCAAAGATGTTTGATGCATCATTGGCGCCGAGTGACCACCCCAGAAACAAACCAGAACTTAAAAATAAAAAGAATGACAAATCCATTAGATATCTCGTTTGATTGTGAAAATAAGAAGTTCATCAATGAAGTCTTCAGCAATATCGGCAATATCCGCGATGTCATTAATGAAGTCACTAAGTTGTAGCTTGTTTGCCAGAGGTAAATCCGAATCGAAAATAGCTTCTCGCAAGTGGCCGGCGCTTAGGTCTGATTCATGTTCAATAAAGTAAACTTTTTGCGAATAATCACGGACAGAGCTTAAATCTCTGAAAAAGGCGCGAGAAGCTTTAGCCATGTTTTCAGCGCATTCTGCCGAAAGATCGCAAAGCTCGTTAATGCGCATATGATATTCAGAGGCGATTTCAGGGCGCTCAACATAAAATTTGTAGGATACTTCATCAAATTTATTGATAACTTTATCCAGATTTTCAACCAAGTGTAATACATCTGCACGCAGGTCGGGAATTAAATTTTGAGAATACAGATTGTTTTCTATATCACGGCGTAAATTGTCAGCATCGTGTTCAATTTGTTTAATTTGTTTTGAAAGATGGCGATATTCGGTACTTCGCTGTTCCGTTAAATAAACACGTACAGCTTTTTTGAAGGTCATGGCAACATCAAGCAATTTATCATGAAACAAGTCAATTTTGTTTTCTAAGGCTTTGGTTTGTGAAAAAAGAGAGAGGGTGATACGAAACATAATCTATATCCTTTGTATTTGAATTAAAGTATATTTTAGCGGATAAATTATGAAAAAATCATTTATTCTTTTTAAGAATATTCACTTATAAAATTAATTTTAGGCTTGTAAATATAAAACGGATTGTCTAGATTATATTTGTTTATTATAAATCATTACTCGAGGATTGTATAAAATGAATAAAATTAATGCTGTTTATACTTCATTAGCTGCTTTGGTTGTTGCTGTTATTGCATTGGTTATGTGCCTTGTTTGTTGCGGCAAAAACAAATCTGCTAATGTTGAAGAAATTTTGAATGAAAAACCTGAATTGGTTATTAATGCTATGCAGAACTATGAGCAGAAAATGAGAGATGAAGCTCAGAAAAAAGCTCAGCAAATGATTCAAGAAAATATTGAAGCTTTGAATAATAATCCGAATGATGGCGTTATTGCTAATCCGGATGGTAAAATTGTTTTGGTTGAATTCTTTGACTTTTCTTGCGGCTATTGCCACAGAATTTATCCGGCAATCAAAGCTATCGCTGCTAAAAATCCGGATGTTAAGGTTGTTGCAAAGTCTTTGACATTCGTTTCTCCTGTTTCCGGCTATGCTGCTAAAGCTGCTTTGGCTGCTAAAAACCAAGGTAAATATGCTGAAATGTATACAGCAATGTTTGAAAACAAAGGTCCGTTGACAGAAGCTAAAATTGATGAATTGGCTGTTGCTAATGGTTTGAATTTGGAAAAGTTGAAAGCTGATATGAATTCAGATGCCGTTTCTAATGCTTTGAGTGAAGTTTCTGAATTGGCTGGTAAACTCCAGATTAACGGTGTTCCGACTTTGGTTTTGAACGGCAAAGTTGTTCAAACTTTGGATGAAGCTGTTATTCAGAGCGAAATTGATGCTGCTAAATAGTTTTTAGCTGTTTCATTTTGAAAGGCGGTTGATATTTCAACCGCCTTTTTTATTTTGTCCGGTCGGCACAAGGATTTGTTGACATGTGGAGCTTTGTTTGTTAGAATAAAAAGTGGAGTTCAGTTTTTATTTTAAGAAGCGGAGGC
>CAYLIN010000030.1:0-12550 GCA_964383725.1 uncultured Azospirillaceae bacterium
AAAAAAGATTCTTTATATGGTGATTTTTCAAGACCGAATTTTCTCTTTAAAAAGCGTTTGAAACATCGAAAAAAACGTATCCACTTGGATGGTTTTAGAATTATAATATTATCCGCCTGCTCAATAATCGGGTTAATCCAATCACTGAAATAAGCGCCTTCAAATATCCACTCAGAATGACTTTCCAGTAAATCAGCTAAGATTTTTCGACGTTCTGTCGCATCTCGTTTTTGACCGTAAAAATCACCATCACTATTTTTCCAATTTATATCATCTAAGTCAAAATGAGGAATATGATATTGTTTGGATAGTCTTTGAGCTGTTGTTGTCTTACCGCTTCCCGGTCCGCCTATTATATAAATTTTCATCTCTGATTAACTTTCGAGTTTATTTTACAATTTGTTTTCCTTAAAATATTTTCACAGTCGTTTTTTATTGTATCTTTGTTAAATACAATTCCGTGAATACCCAGTTCCGCAGCGGCATTAACATTCTTCGGTTTATCGTCAACAAAAATCATCTCATCAAAACGACATCCTAAACGGCGACGCACTTCTTTATAAATATCAGGATCCGGCTTTAATAGTTTTAAATTAAACGAAGCAAAACGGTATTCGTTTTCGATCAAATCAGGAGCGGTATCTTCCAACATTGGCAACGCGTTTGATAAAATGCAATTTCTAATACCTTGTCCGGCGAGAAAAGTCATTGTTTCTTTAGTTTCTTCAAAAAATTCGCCAACACCCTGATGCAGCGCTTCTTTTATTTCAAGTTCTGTCTTTTCATCAAACGGAATATGGTATTGCTGACACAGTTCCTTGCAAAACTCTTCATTATTTATTGCGCCGGACATATACGGATTATAGTTAAAACTTTTAATCCCACCTTTATTCTGAAATCCCTCTTTATCTGTTGTTTTGGAAAAAGCCCATTTATTGAGATAGACCAATGTGTATGGATATATCACTTGTCCTACATCCCAAACGCAATATTTTATAGCCATGTTCCTCTCCTCATTACTCCTTTGATAGTATTCCTTAAAAATCTTGACAAAACAAGCCTTAATAATTATTCTCAGATGCAAATAATTCATTATTAACTTTTATAATTTTAAAATTATGAGTAAAATACAAGACATTCAAACCATCTTTTCTTTGATGGAAAGATTTGGCATTTCCATGGAGGACTTGATTCTTCATGACCAGCCGATTGAGGCAACAAAAAAATTCCCTCTTCCTGTCTATTTTTCTGACGGAACAAGGTCTTCTGATGTCAATCATTATTATGGTCAGAACAGACAGCCACTCGGTGTCGTTATTGGCGATACGCTTTATGCTTTGCACGTATCAGACAGTATTTTTATTGACGATATTCAAGAGTGTTTATATGACGATGATTTTTTTAAGCGACAATATGTTCTGCCAACGAAAAAACAGCTTGATACGTTGATGGAACACATCAGGGATTACAATAAGATCCGCTTATTCTTTGGCTGGGAAGCATTGAATCCTCAGAGAGAAGCGATCGAAATAGCTATCTCTGATGAAAGGAATTGTGAAACTTTCCAATACCGTTACGACATACAATCTCGTGATGTATATGGAAGCAACGGCTTAGTGCACATTCTGCCGGTCATTAATCTCTAAAAAAAAGGTCTGAACATTTTATGTTCAGACCTTTTTTCAAGTTTAGGCCATATAGTCACGAATGGCCTGTTTGGTTTCTTCGGGGATGTCCTCTCGTTTGTAGAGGGCTTCTACGATGTCGCTGAGCGTAATCAAACTGTGAAGCTTAACCCCCATCTCAGCCAGCATTTCTGCGGCACCCTGCTGACGATCAACAACGACAAAAGCGTCGGTAACGTTCAGCTTCAGGAAGCGATACTTTTCAACGGCCTCTTTTATTGAGCCGCCGGAGGTTGCAACGTCTTCAACGACCAGAACCTTTTGTCCTTCGGCGAAACTTTCTACAGTCTTAGTACCAACGAGTCCGTGATCCTTGGCCTCGTTACGCAAGGTCAGAATGGTTTTGCCGGTTGCCACTGAGAGCATGTTAGCAATCGAAAGGGCTCCCATGGGGACGCCGCCAACACGATCAAACTCGGCGTTTGAGGCTTTGACTTTGTTGTTCAGGATGAACGTTGCCATTGACATCGCGGCCTGACATGTCGGCAAATCTCTCACATTGATATAGATTGGTGAGAGGCTGCCGTTCTTGAGTTTGAACATTCCAGTTTTCACCACACCGGCTTCCAGCAAGCGGCCAACAAAGATGTCTGTCAGCGTTTGGCCGGTGTTCTGGGGCGCGGAAAGAGCTTCCTGTATTTCCTCATGAATCAGCTGAGCCGCTCCATACGGAGAATACGTCGCATGTCTGGTGATAGAACGTCCGACAACCATCGAGCTACATCCGTTGACAACCGCATCGTACGGTGTTGTCACGCGCTTCTGATCTTGCTGCTTGGCATCCCATGCCGGCTTAATACCGGGAGTGATGATGAAAGCATCGGCGCCCATAATCTGACGAACAGCATTGAGTTCCATCGGTGAACATACAAGTCCGTCCAGTCCGGCGTCCTTTGCCAGCTGAGCCAGCTTCCAAACCATTGTCTCGGCACTGTACATATAGCCGATGTCGCGCATGTCATCATCATTGAGGCTCGTCAGTATCGAAACGGCAATGATTTTGACGTTCGGATTGACAGCTTTGGCGGCTTTGACGGTTTCTTCCATCATCTTTCTTCCGCCGGAAGCGTGAACATTGATGATGTCGGCACCATGAGAGGCTGCTGCAATGACCGCATTTTTGACGGTGTTGGGGATATCCATTTCTTTGACATCCACAAAGACTTTCACGCCTAAACCTTTTAGGGCCTTGAGAACGACGGGAAGTCCGACGGCGTTTAGGATTTCTTTCCCGACTTTGTAGTAGCCGACGAAATCCTGTGTTTTGTTTACGAGAGCAAGAGCTTCGTCAAGGGTTTTGACGTCAAGCGCCAATGTCAATTTTTCTTTCGCATTCATACGCAAAAAATTTAGTTAATTAAATAATATGGTTAATAATACAGCTTTTGAAGGGATTCTTATATCTATGTCTCTTTTTTGTCAAGAAAAAAGCATTCTCATTTCTATTCAAAACACTTAAACTATCTGTCAAAGATTTTTTGCAAATACGGAATTTGCGTATTATAGAGTGATGTTTTAGGAAAATATTCTTCTAACATTTTTTTCTTTTCTTGGGACAATGTCGGAGAGGGTTGACGAGAAATACCATTCATTCTGAAACGAGACACAACAAAAGGAATGTGAGAAAATTCAACACCATTATCGATAAACTTCAGCCATTTTTCCTTGTCACTGACGATCCTAAAATCTTCCCTATATCCTCCTAATTTTGCAAAAAGCTCTTTCTTTATGAAGGAGGATTGATGCGCTAATGTATTCGTTAAGAAAAAAGATTTTTTGATTTCATCCGGATATGTTTTGACAAAACAATCTTCTTCTTTTTCAAATAATCGGTATGAATCCCCATAAAACACATCTTTTTTCAAATTAGTTAAATATGGAATAACCACATCGACAACATCACTATTATAAAACAAATCTCCACCGTTCATAAACAATAGATATTCCCCATGCGCATGAGATATGCCCTTGTTCATCGCAGAATATACGCCACCATCCGGTTCTGATATAAAGATATCCATATTGTTCTGATATTTTGACAATTTATCAAGAGTGTCGTCAGTCGAAGCGCCATCAACCACAATCCATTCAAAATTTTGATTTGTCTGATTAATGATGCTTAAACAAGTTTCCTCGATATACGGCTCATTTTTGCAAACGGTGATGATTGAAAGTATCGGCTTCATATTTTTATCCTGAAATGTTGTTGTAACTTCAATATATTATAAAGAACAATTATATTCAAACTAAAAAGTCTAATCCAAATGCTTCTTTACAAATGTTAGGGGCTCCTTTGCTTGATAGTTGTTTATGGACGTCTATAGAGGATTATGAAGCGTCAGCATGGAGGGATATTATGGGGGAACCCAGCGCTAATCTTAAGACGCATCCTTATCAGACAAGACCAATGATTGCTATCGAGCTACAAATTTTATTCCTTTTCATTCTCCGCAATTTGATATTGCGGAGAATTTTTTTGATTATCGGACTAACTACTATAAGTGTTTATGAATTTATCAGGACAAATTACGACACTTCGTGACATTGATGTCAGTTAGTTAAATTGCTTCTTTATTGTTTCAAAAAAGGTTATGCTTTTAAAAGCATAACCATTGAGTATTTTACTTTTTCAGATAGGAAAATCGCACCAATTATTTGAGCAATCTATTGCTTCATGTCCATCAGCCAAACATTTTTCCATGCAGTTTTTCTCGGTATCGTCAAAGATTGAAAAGCCGATGACAATAGCAATCAATATCAATATGATAAAGCAAATAACTGTTAAACTGATTTTAAAAATATTCAAAATATGTTTAGCTATCTTCGCCATCTGTTGTTCCTGTAATCTAAATCGCTTAACCATTGTCTACAACTTTTTTGAGGATTATTCAAGCCATATTGTATTCCCTCAATATTATTCGCCATATCTTTTACCGAATCATCCCAAGCTTCGCTGAATGATAAAGGAGTTGACTTCTTGCATAATCCTAGTTCGTTTCCTATATCTCCAATTTTATGATCAAAGGCTTTACAATAAATATCTTTTCCTTCTTTCAACACACCGGCTCCAAGCGAGAGTGCTGCAGGAACATAACCACCTTGAGCATTTAAACACATTCCTAATCGATGAGCATAATTGTCATAGCCGTCTTTTTTTACTTTATCCATTTCATCTTTTGCAGCTTTTAGATTGCCTGCAACTGTCCCCATTGTCTGTCCGAAATCATATACAGCTTCTATCGGATTAGGATATTTTTGTTGTAGTTGTTTTAGTTCATCAAGATCAAATCTGGTTTTGAGCTCGTCATGCAGGCTCATATTGCTAAAATCTGGTGTATCTGGATATTTCTCCAACAACTTAGCCAAATGTTTTTTCTCATTGATTTGTTTCATATCTTCCATATAACGCTGGAAGTCTGTTTTATTGTCATTATCAAACATTTTCAAATCCTTTTTATCAAATTAAAATATATTTACTTATTAAATAAATAGGTAAATGGATTGAATATAATGTCTAAGATAAAAAGGTAACTCCTCTCATTCTGCGTTTTATGACAATGTAATTAATTTTTTGAGCATTCTTTTATCTATACTAAATATATAGAACAAAAAGAGAACATTGTAAAGATGGCTACGAACTTATCAACAACTTTATTTTGAATATCATAATGATGCAGCAATTTGTAGTTGCGTATTGTATATGTAACTCCTAACTCAGTAGTTATCGGACTAATTACTATGAGGATTTTAAGGAATTATCAAAGCAAATTACATCACTTTGTGATGTTGATGTCAGTTAGTTAAATTGCTTCTTTATTGATTTTTATAATTTTATAGCTTAGGTTGGGGATAGTATTGTATATGGGAGACTAAGATGAAAGACTGTTCAACAATATATTTAATTTGTGGTTTTCTTGGAGCAGGAAAAACAACTTATTCTAAGAAATTAGCCGAAACTGTAGGAGCAATTCATCTTAATCCCGATGAGGTTTGTATACAAAAATATAGCTCTGAAGAATACGAAAGCAATTGGGAATACTGCTTTTCACAAACACTTGATTTTTTGTGGCAAGAAATTTCAACTTATATCAAACAAAATAAAGATGTTGTCTTTGATGTAGGATTTTGGAGCAAATCATCAAGAGATGAAGCTGTCAACAAAGTAAAACAAATGGGCGGGAAACCTGTGATTTATTATATTTATGCCCCTGACGACATATTAAAACAAAGAATTGCGACAAGAAAAGGAAAAATTGCCGAACAAAATCTTTTAAATTTTGATAATACAAAAAAATTATTTGAAGAACCATCTGAAGGTGAGGATTTTGTAACTATCAAAAACTATTGATTGTTATATTCTGGCCAATCGTTATGAGGAATTGAGTAGGAAGATTGAGCGTATAAGTTTAAGATGCTCAGATAGCATATTTATATGTTTTTTTACTTCGAAAGGAATATTATGAAAGAAATTCTTATAGGAAACAGAATAAAGCTTTGCCGTCCAACGTACAATCAAGAAACAGCAAACGCTATCTTTAGCATTATTGATAGATGTAAAGCAGAGTTTACTCCTTGGCTTGACTGGAGCGTAAATCATAAGCAAGAGGATACTCTTAATTTTTTAAATACAGTAGATGCGGATTGGAATAACAATGCACAATTTGTGTATGCTATATATCTCCAAAATACGCTTATCGGGTTAATCAGTACTATTGATATCGCATGGCCGCACAAACGCGCTGAAATCGGCTATTGGTTAGACACCGCGTACACCGGCAATGGGTATATGACTGAAGCGGTCAAACTGATTGAAGAGGAACTATTTTATAATGGTTTTAACAAGATTGTTATTCATACAGATGTTCTAAACATAAAGTCTGCGAAAATCCCTCAATCTTTAGGATATCAATTTGAAGGTATTTTAAGGCAAGAAACTTATTCCGAGCCCAATAAACGTTTCAGAGATAAAAATGTTTTTTCAAAACTAAAATCGGAATATAACGCTCAGAAATAGCACTAAATATAAAAAGTCCGATTATTTGTAAAAAATTGCTGTTTTGAAAACTATCGAAATCGGACTAAATAAGCGCTTGTTTAAAAACAAAAATCCGCACAACTGGCGGAAAACTTAAAAATGGTGCCGCTAGTAAGAATGTAAACTCCCATTGCTGTAGTGATGAGCCCCTTTCGCGTCGTAAGCCTCGCGCGTCTTTTTAGCGCGCTCGGACAACTACCCGCTCCGGACATTACTTCGTAAGTCCGCTCCTAACTACAAATTATCCATTAAAAAGCCTCCTGTTTAGGAGGCTTTTTAATGGTGCGGCCTGCTGTGCAGTTATCGGACTAATTTTTATGAGGAATTTAAGGATTTGAGTAGAAGGATTGCGGCACTTTATGACGTTGATGTTAGTTAAAAATACCCTATTCCTTTGGTAAGGGTGTCATATTTATTGTTGCGACTTCATCAAGATAGTACATCTTTCCTGTTATAGGATCAACAACAAACCAACCAACTAAAAATCCGAAACCCAAATTACCGAACCAGTACCAATTACTAATATGATAATCTATAGGAGTATATTGTGTAGTATAACCTTTTTTAGAGGCTTTAATTAAATATTTTTCAGGAGAGAAATATCCCGTTTTTGAAGGCTTCAAGTAAACGGTTGTTGGTGTCTTTCCACTATATACAACAGCACCTAAAGAATTTGTCACCTCAATATTAACACCGTCCACATTTGATTGAATTGGCACAATCTGTGTCTCATCTCTGACTATACTAGCACAACCAGATAATATTAAAAGGCTTATTGCTATAAAAATTTTTTTCATAGTTCACATCTCCAATATTTATTCATAGTTTACATATAAATTTATAGATGTCAACATACGCGGAATAATTCAGATTCCAAACGATGATTTAGTTACTTTGTGATGTTGATGTCAGTTAGTTAATTTGCTTATTTATTGATTTTTATAAATGTATGGCTTAAAGTTATAAAAAATTGCTAAAATACCGAGGTTGCTATGAAAAAATGTGTCCTGTTTATGCTTTTCATTTTGTTGGGATGTTCTCAAATACCGTCTATAGATGTTTTACCTGAATCTAGAAAACATAATGAAAACTGTATGAATATGAAACGTTTTCAGGTTTTTCAAGTTTTTGATGATAGTTATGCTCTAGCTAGTGCTTGTACAGCAGATTGGGATTCTTCCTATTGCAACGGGGCTGTTGTTTTATTAACTCCCCAAAGAAACATTGAATATTATGATGATATGTATGTTTCTGCTCCTGATAATAAATGTGCTGTTCAAGACGGTGTTTATAAATATGAAACGAAAAATAAAACTAATAAAACAGTTCCTGTAATACGTTTTGAATATGAATTTAGTTCGTTATCAGATGAGGAAAATTTAGAGCGGTTTCATAATAAAATGGAAGATGTACGCTATGAATGTAAATTATCAGTAGTTAATAATAAAAAACAAAATACAAAAGCAAATATAAATAAATGTGATTGTGTTGTTGATTTTATTATGAATGAATTTATGAGCATAAAAGATAAAACAGATGCAGAGAAAGAAAAACTTGAAAAAGAGCTTTCTAAAAGGCTAGAGAAGAAATGCGGCAAAATTCCTGATTTTATGAAAAATTAAAATGTAAACTTTTTACTTTTGAGTAGAATTTTAATTTAACTTTTCTAGTTCTCTGATTGATTTGTTTTAACCTTTCTAAGCTTTCTTGCTGTTGTGGCATTACAACTATGGCAACCATCTGTATTATAGTGGGTTCTGTTTTTTACAGAAGATTCCCAAGATTTTCCACAAATCGAACATTTCCACCAAACTCTTTTGCTTGATCCGCAATGAATATTTTGGGGAGTTAAATCTATATTTTTATCATAATCCCATTCTTTAGCAATATTTGGATATTTTGTCTCTAAATCATTTACACCTGGAACTAAAACTTTATTTGCACACAAAGGACATCCTGATTTTGAAAATTTTCTATGTCCGATTGTTGCTTCCCATTCATAACCACATTTAGCACACCGCCACCAAAACTTCTTTCCCATGCCCGTTATTATATCTTGAGGTGTAATTATACCATTTTTTGTAGGATGCCATTCTTTTGCTAGTTCAGAATTAGTTGTTGCTAAATCGTTTTTTCCAACAACTAATCGTTGATGCGAGCAAAGAGGGCATCCTTGTTTTCTGCTTATTCTATGCTTAATAGTTGTTTGATATTCATATTGACAGTTTGGACATAACCACCACGCTCGATATTCTGAACCAGGATAAAAATACTCAGGTTTTAAATTTTCATTTTTTGTAGGATGCCATTCCTTAGCTACCTCAGGGAATAGTTTAGCTAAAGAATTTTCAATTTTTCCTTGATACATCTCTCTAATTGCATTTTCATCAGTGTTTAGATCAAAAAATATATCTTTTTGACTCCAATTGATGTGTTTCAATACAAATTTTATTGTTTCTTCCAAGTTAGGTTCATTGTTATATTTTACTATTTCAAATTGATCATCAGCAATATCCAATGTTTCCAAATCCATTGAATATAATTTTTCCTTAATTCTAATCAATTTAATATGGTTCTTTTTGCATATTTTATATTTCTTTTGTTCTTGTCTTATTTTATCTCTGGTATGCCATCTAAGACCATCATATTCAATCCCTAGCCTAATTTGAGGTATGTATATATCTAATTCCATACGACCTAAAAAATCAGCCTTATACCGATTAATTGCATCTGGATATATTTTTTTTACATAAAAATATATTGCTTGTTCAGGAAAAGAGGTTTGGTTTGTATGCATACAATGAGGACATCCACTACCTTTTATTCTGCTATAAACGGAGCTTTCCCACGAAAAGCCGCATGTTGAACATTGCCACCAAACTTTCTTACTACTGCCTGCTTTAATTTTTGTAGGTGAAGTGTTATTTTTATTATAATCCCATTCTTTCATTAGTTCAGGATGTGTAGTGCTAAAATCTGTAAATCCCTCCACAGAACCAGCAGATTTTTTACATCTTGGACAACCTGATTTTTTACCCGTTCGATTATTGATTGATGCTTGCCATTCATATCCACATTTATGGCATTTCCAAAAAGCTTTAAAATGAGATGATTTTTGGAAGTGATTGGGTAAAAAAATATCATTTTTATCAGGATGCCATTCATTTGCGATTTCTGGATATTGTGAAGCTAAATCATTTTTTCCTTCTACTAAAATTCTATTAGCACATAACGGACAGCCTAATTTAGTAGAAACAGATTTTTGCCATTTATATCCGCATTTATGACACTTCCACCATACTTTCTTGTTGCTACCAACAGTTATTTCTTTAGGATTCAAGCCCTCATTCGCTTCATAATCCCAATCCTTCGTAAGCTCTTCATTATCAGCAATATATTTTTTTGTTTGTCCTGACATATCGTTCCTATATTTCATTTATATATAGGTTACATTTCAGCTAAAATTTTGCAACTGTTTTTATTTATTTTATCGGACTGAGATTTTATTTAGCAAAAAGCTTGATTTTCTTAGCTTTTGCATAAAAAGTCCGATAATTTATTAAAAATTGCTATTTTCAAAATCATTAAAATCGGACTAAGTAAGCACTTGTTTAAAAACAAAAATCCGCACAACTGGCGGAAAACTTAAAAATGGTGCCGCTAGTAAGAATGTAAACTCCCATTGCTGTAGTGATGAGCCCCTTTCGCGTCGTAAGCCTCGCGCGTCTTTTTAGCGCGCTCGGACAACTACCCGCTCCGGACATTACTTCGTAAGTCCGCTCCTAACTACAAATTATCCATTAAAAAGCCTCCTGTTTAGGAGGCTTTTTAATGGTGCGGCCTGCTGTGCAATTATCGGACTAATTTTTATGATGAATTCAAACAACTTTGCTATAAAATCGAGATGTTGGAAGATATGGTATATTATTTTTCTACTGATGTCTTATAACATAATAATTTCTGGAAAGGCAACTCAAATTCCTTGATGCTGATTGTTATAAGAAATTTGCATAAAAATAATGAAATTTAATTGATTATATTTTTTACCTAATATACAATTTTATTATCGTATTATTGCTATTAGGAGACATCTATGTTAATAGCTGGATTAATTTGTAATTATATATTATTACTCTTTCTAGCAAGAACAGGTTCGTATAGACTCATAAAATCAAGCCTTCCTCAAGATATTGTTGAGGATATGTATGTAGGTGATTCTGAAACAGCTCATTTTTTTACAGCATTTATGAATCTGTCTTCTTTTATTATCTGTGTTGTATGTGGTTATATATTTCTGCATCAGTACTATATGGAGTTTTTGCCTTTTGTATTGTTATTGGTCGCTAAAAAATGGAAAAGAAGCCTCGCTAAGACAAAAGTGCGTATGTATGTGATGCAAAAACTTTTTCTGAAAGACACTCCAGACACTTTTCAAACTGATTTTGTAGAGATGTTTTCTAAATTAATGAAAATGATTGATCGAGCCTATGTCTTTTCTCCGGTAGATTATCCCCAACAATTTGAAATGACAACAGCGTATTTAGCGTTTAAAGATAAAATGAAGTCATAAAGTTTATATAAGTATCTATGGATTTAGAAAATTATCATAAATAATTTGTTGGTATTTCATAGCTTTACTATATCGGAAGGACTATACAGTTCTATTAATATTGCTGCTTCTTGATACTTAAAATCTATATTTAATTGTAAAACCTATATTCTTCGCTATATTTTGTATCTCTTGTTCTAGTGAAAAGGGCTCACTTTTAATGTCAAAATATACTCTATCAAATGTATTTTGTTCTACTGGTTCAAATTCTACTTTTTCAATTATATTATTAAGAAATGCTGCAAATATTTTATTTGCCTCAAATCTGTTATTAGTATAAAAATCAATTATTGGATCAGTTTCATTTTCATAGCTATAATTATAAATAGCTTCGATTGTTTCATTATAATTTGTATATAGTTTTATTTTTGCTTTGCCTACATTTATACTGCAATCAATAAAATACACACAAAAATGTGTGAATATATTTAACTGTGATAATAATAATTCCTCTTTAGGAGGAAAAAATATTGATTTAATTTTATCGAATAAACTATTTTTGTTTAATAACTTTCTTATCATTTCATCAGCAGGATTTTTGGAAATAAAAAAATTTATAGTAAAAGCACTATTAATTCGTTCTTCTTTTGTAATTATTTCTATTGCTTTTCGACAATATATTGTATCATTTTGTTCTTGATTTACTATTGAAATATCCCAATCATATTCTCTGTGATATAGTTTTGGCATGTTATTTAATCCCTAATATGCAAATTAATGATATTGTATTCGAAAAATCTTAACAATCAATAGAATTTCTAGTTATTATATATTCACAAAAGTAAAACTTATTAATCATTTTCGTTTGATACAAACTCTGTAAAAGTAGTACCTTGTAATATTAATAGTTTGATAAAATAATACAAATTTGCTATTAAAATATTTGACAGGACTTAATGTCGTAAAAGTCATTAGGTTAGTTAAATGCTTGTTTTTATTTTAAATTCCCAAATCGTAGCAAAATGTCGTTGGCAACTAGCATTTTAGGGGCTCCCGAATAAAATTATTCACGACATAATGTAAATAGTTAATGAGTAAAACAACTATTTATGAAAGGAAATGCTATGTATCAAATCAAAGTCAATGGTGTGTTAATGCCAACAATTTATTACTATCTCCGTGATGCTATGGAAGCTTGCCAAGCTGAAAAAGCAAGAGGTTGCGCGGTATTTACTGAAATTGTTAGTTTGTAAGGAGATAGTATCATGTTAAATAATTTTA
>CAYLIN010000031.1:0-3847 GCA_964383725.1 uncultured Azospirillaceae bacterium
TCAATTCTTTTGAATACTCCTTCCAACACATTTTCAAACTGTCTGGTTTTCGGCAAAGATAACGCCATCGCCTCAATCATCTGACGATATAAAGGCAATAATGCCGGCTGACTGGATACCTTTTCAAAAGCAGAGGTAATCATATCATTAATCGCTTTCACACCTTGCAAAACTTTAGACGCTTCACCTTCTTGGTCAAAAATCGCATCAGTTTCAATTCCCAAAACCATACCGCGCATTTTTTCTGTTCGCAGCAAAGATAGAGCCTCATAAACATCATTCGTCTGCAAACGTTCTTCATCACTCAAAAATCCCAACAACGTATCCGTTGCAAATTGCTCACAAATAATTTCCGCTTTGATTTTATACAAATCACGAATAAAACGCTGCATATCATTTTGCCGATCTTGGTTGCGTAACGTCCCGAAATTAGTCTTTTTTGTAACAGCTGTCGCCGTTTCTGCCGCATTAGAACTACCACGCATAATATCACTAACACCGGTCACTTCAAAAATGTCGTCAATAATATCATCACGGCGCCGAGCCAAAGCTTCCAAAGCCACCACATATTGTTCAATCGGTGCAAAATCAATAATTCCTCTGATGCCGCCGCAATCTTTGAGCTTTTGAAAATCACTCACCGCCACCAATGTCACATCTTTATCCAAAATAGAATGCAGTTCAGGAAAAGACTTGTCATAAGCGCCACTGACTTTCAACGCTTGCATCGTCAGACGCATCCGTGACGTAATCCCATTCAGCTCGTTTATCATACCTTTAATCATGCAATAATCCGGTTCCGGAATAATACTGTCATTGGTTGTCGTCGCCATAATCGGCTTCGGACACGGAAAAAAGCCACTCAAATTCAAGGGATTATCCGCCACCCGCAAAAACGCAAACGGCACTTCTTTTGCCAACCAATAAACCTTTTGCGAAACCTTATCCCATACCTCATAGACACAGATTTCTCGTCCGTCATCATCATCGCCACCATCATTTTTAATCAGAGATTGTGCAGCTTCGCCAAATGTTTCCAAAGCTTTGGCTCTGGTCATAAAAATCTTTTTGGCAATCCACTCCACATTTTCCCAAATACCGACTTTATCACAGTCACAGATAAAATTCTCGGGATCTAAATAAACCGTTTCCACTTTCTCACCGGTCTTGATAGCCCATGTACCGCAAACATCTTCATCATTGGCAACTGTTTTTTCCGGTGCTGCAATTTCGATAAATTCAGGCGTATATTGTTCCCACGCCAGCCCCATACCGGAAATCAGAAAATCATTACGGGCGTACTTTATTACACTATCAAAATCAAATTGTTCCAAATCCCATTCCAATGCTTTTTCTAACATTTTGCAGGCTAAACGTTCCGATTCTTTGGTGCTTTTATTTTTACGTTGAAGAAACGGACGAGGTTGCTTGAAATACAAAAACGGCTTTAAGGTTTCAATAGATGACCATAAAATATTATATCTGTCCTCTCCGTCAGAAACCAATCCCCCTCCTTTATAAGCCTCACGAGTTTTGCGCACCAAATCATGATATTTTTGATAACAATTCTCAGCCTTGCTGATTCTTTTAATCCACTTCTCAACATCTTTGCTCAAATCAAACATTTCTTTTCTCCATAAAAAAAGGAGCGCTACAGCACTCCTTATATCAATAAAATTTGTCCGCTAATCTATTTACAAATGGGCGGATAAAACCAATCTTCACCTTTTTTAAAACAATCACTTTGCTTAAAATAAAAATCACACACCTGCTGTTTTTCATTCCAAGCTTTATTATTCTGTAAACAAATATCCTTATTATCTTCAGATGAAAAACATGAAGAAGTTGCACAATTCTTGTATTTTTCACTCTGCTCAGCAGTCAGCTTAATACACCCAAAATCAGCTTTCCACACAAGACAATCGTCTCGGCAACGTTTTTCGTCTCTGTCCCAAACTTTCCCTAAATCCTGACAACTGTCAATATCCAGCCAATCAGGATTCTGAAACCACAAAAAAAGCATACAAACGATAGCAAACGCCAACAAAAACAAGACTATGTGTTCTATGCAAGAATAAAGTTTTTTAAAAAAATTAATACCGTTCATCTGTTTTATCTTTTCTAAAAAAGGCACAAGCATCTCTTGCATTAGAATATAAACCCACACGATTCTGATGTCTACCTAAATAATTACGCGACATATCATAAACAGCTTTAACTAACTGCAAATAACCATCATCTTCTTCCATAACTAACTCCGTAAATTATTATTCATCTTCCCACACACCGAGAACACTGCATTCTCGCACCACCACGACATCAGCATCGGGACTGGGTAATTCATCAAACACATGGAATAAAATTTTATCACCGACTTTCACCAAGCGCACATCGCGCCCGACACTTTCAACCACACCTGTTGTTCGTGGCCGCTCAGCACTATCCGGTAATAAAATCCCCGCCGGATTTTTTTCTTCCGCAATCAGCCGCACAAACACTCTGTCTCCCACCGCCTGATATTTTACCATTCCTTTGTTCTCCTTTTTGCATTTTCCATAAACATATCTTCAACCGAAACACGCCCGTTACCATACAACTGCGGCCGACCACAATCATAAACAGGTTCGGCAAATGTCAAAGCCAGCGCATCCCCCTTATCCGGCGAACGCCCCAAACGTTTTTTCAATTCATCTTTTTCTTCCAACTGCAAACGCCCGTAATGGTCATATTTTTTATTCACTGATGTCAACTCCTCAAACAATTCATCATCAAAAGGAAGCTGCGGTTCGGGCTGCTCTTTTAGCCATTCATTAAGCCGCCCCCACATTTCTGCCCGCCGATTGACATATCGTTCCGATTGCTGCGCTTTTGCCCCGAAATAAATCCCGCGGATAATCTCCCCAAAACCGCGGTCTTTCAAAATGTCATACACACCGGCTCCTTGCCCGCCGATATCCATAAACACCCGCTGTGGCTGATATTGCCGAATAAAAAAAGCGGCCTTATCAGCCACTTCCACATTATCCAACTTGCTAAATGTTTCAAATCGTTGACACCAGCGCCCTCGCCGAAAACAAAATGATGTCTTATCATCCCCAAAACGTGCAATATCCAACCCAATCACCAATAAACTGTCTGACGCATCAATCTTAGGCTCAAATGCAGCCTTAACATCTTTGGCCGAAATCAACCGGCTTGCCGCTTGACTGACCGGAGCCCCGAGCCATATATGCGCATAATCTTCAGGATTTTCATCACGACACTTTTGCGCTTGGATTTTAATTTCCTCCGGACAAAACGGATTATCATAATAATTACAACAACAAACCAACGTACGAGTGTCAGGCTTGGCCGCCAACAATTGCCACAGCGGGTCATGTTCTGTTTCTCTGTTCATCGAAATCCAAATTTCAGAACCGTCTTTACGAATAGTCGGATCCAAAATCGACCATGATTTTTTGGTAATCGTCTGCGCTTCCTCAATCCACGCAATATCAACACCTTCCAAAGATTTAATTTTTTGAATATCCTGATCACGCAATCCTTTGAAAATAAATTTACTACCGGTCACTTTATTCTCAATACGAGTTTCATAAATCCGATAATCGCTTAACCCGAAAGCAGCAATTCTGTCACATAACAACTTGTGAACAGAATCTTTAATACTGTCTTGAATCTCTCGCAGACAGGCAATCAAAATTTTCTTCTGCCGCGCTAATAATAATAAACTGTCGGCAAAAGCATAGGATTTGCCCCCTGCCCGACCGCCATAATAAAATTTGATACGCTTATGTTCTTGCAGCAACGGTGCAAACTTTTGCGCAATCGGAATTGTCACCGCTTCAAC
>CAYLIN010000031.1:3947-12326 GCA_964383725.1 uncultured Azospirillaceae bacterium
GCTTTTGTAATTTTTCCAAATAATCCGACATATATATAAAGCAAACTTCCTAAAAAATAAGCCGACCATCCCATACAAAAAACAATAACAACAGATAATGAAAGCAGCCAATACATCCAACCAACAATTGATGGCCCAGCTTCTTCTTTCAAATTTAATCGAACACTTTCCATAGCTGCCTCTTAAATAAACACACGATAAGTTAAAAACTGACAAGAAGCTTCATAATCCATGTACATAGAATCAAAATACATTGCTATTATCCAAACCAACCACATAACCAAGCTCAAAAAAAGATACATAAACTTAACAGATAAATAACTGTTTTCAAAATTCAGGTGCTTTTTCCAAATAAATAAAACGTATAAAACCATAAAAGGTAAATTTCGTATAAATAGAACTAACGGAATATTACCTTTCTCTTCATTTTTAAATATCAATAAATAAAGAAGATATAACGAGCAAAAGGCATACACACTCCAACCGATGTAAAAAACACCCCGTATCCCCCACATCAACACCCGATATGCCAACCTTTGAACCATTATCATTTACCCTTAAAATTATTTTACACAATAATAAATAATTTAATAATTTTTTCAACCGAAAAGAGAAACTCCTACCATTTTTCTTTTGGATAACGAACTCGCAAAAGCATATCTCGCCCATATCCTTGAAACTCTTGAGAAAAATCATCCATCTCAGAAGCTAAATCAATACAACCTCGAGAATTCATCTCTTTCCCACCATGAATGGAAAAATTGTTTCTGTTTCTTGTATTTGTATGTTTATCTGGTTCCAACCAAACTCTATGATTCCCCCAACTTTTTTCTCCACCAGGCCATTTTCCTCTTGGATTATAATTATTTATCACATCAAATATAGATTTTTGCCGATGCTGTAACTTATCCTGCCGTACATTATAATCACCATAAGGCAACGGACCTCCATCTACTTTATTTTGATATTGTCGAGCCTGATATGCTGCCTGACCAGCCATAGCATCCCACTCACGATATAACTGATTATCACGATACCAACGCAACTTTTGCCCATCAAAAAACAAAGAATCATCAGGACGTTTTGTTTGCTTTTCATCCACCGACATATCAACATTTTCATTTAATAATGTTTGCTCACCAAAATAGTAATCATCTACCATCTTATTATTCCCCACAAAAAAAGGAGGCTTCCGCCTCCCGACTTTTCTTAACAAAAAAGGCGCCCTAAAGCGCCTTAAAAACTATACAAAACCAACAATATACAAACTCTACCCACCACTCCGATGATGAAAAATTTAATACCACAATCATCCCCATTTGTCAAGGCTGTGGATAACTCAGCGCCTTAAAGATACAATCGCAACCCCTTCACTAAATTTCTGATAGCCCAACCATGGCGTTTGTGATATTGCGCTTCGACTTCATTAATTCCCAAATTAAAATATAATAAATCCAAAATAGCCTCTCTTGAAACCTTATTTTCCTTACACGCTTTAGCCCAAGTCACATAGTCATCTTTACAACGCATCAGATAATGCAAAAAATCAACATCATTCAAAAAAGCTTCCATACCGTTACGTTCATAACTCGCTACCAACCGCGAGGTTCGACATCCTCTGCCAAAGGTTATGAAATGATACGCACGGCAGATTCGAATAGCTTCTCGTTCCAAATGCCAATATGCCAATTTTTCCCAAACTTTAGAATCCTTAACCCGCCTTCTGCAAACACCGATTAAACGATGTTCATCATCACGCAAACAAACTTCTGTTGTCGGTGAATGTCTTTCCTGCCAGTCTTGAGGTTGAAAATCTTCGTATTTTAACTTCATATAAAACTCCTTTCTAAATTAACGAAACTAAATATACGATTTTTCGTACAGTATTTTTAAAATCAAGTCAATACGATTTTTCATATTTGCAAAACATTTTTTTTCGTATATAATACATTCAAAGTTGCAACAACAACCGGAGACAAATATGGAAACCCCCGAAACTATCCGTCGCAAAATAGACACATTGATTACAGAAAGAGGCTTGACCTATGCCGGTGTCTCAAAAGCCCTACATAAAGGTATTGCATATATTCAGCAATACATCAAAACAGGTTCACCGGTACGCCTCGGCGAACTGGACCGCAAAAAATTAGCCAAAATCCTCAAAGTAAATGAACAAGAGCTAACCGATATCAAACTCGAAACATCAGTTTACAGCACAAGCCTAACTCAGGAAAAAAGCTATCTGGATAAAATTCCGGAATTGGATGTATACGGCGGTTGCGGCTGTGCTGAAGAAGCCCGCGCTTTTAATGTGACAGATTCATGGGGAAACACGATCCAACAGGATAACATCCGCCAAACCTGGGCAATCCCATCTGAATATCTGAATGAAATAAAAGTCAATAACAGCAACGTTTATATCATTGAAGCTCTCGGCGACAGTATGTATCCGACAATCGCCTCAGGCGACAAAATCATCATTGACACATCCCCAAAAGGGAAGCGTCCATCACCAGCAGGCATCTTCGCCATCTGGGACGGAGTTGGCGTTGCCATCAAACGTTTGGAAATAATCCCCAACTCAGAACCGCAATCATTAAGAATCATATCAGACAACCCCAAGCACAGCACATATGAACGCACCATAGATGAGTGTATTATCATCGGTCGCGCCGCCGGACTGATAAAAAGACTTTAACTCTCTGCGGGCTTCCCCACCATAGAAGCCCGCTCATCATCACCCTCAAATAATTTTTCCTCAAAAACAACAATCCCACAAATTTCCATACTTTCACCTCAAACAAAGTGTCTTTACAGCACAACTATCCAACCACATATCCACACCACGACTTATCATCTGACGAAAAGCAGCAACATCTCGCTCATCCCCTAACAATACCGCAACTTCTCCATCTGACAACCGACGGACATACTCATCAAACGCCAAAACCAAATTCACATTACGCGAATAAACGCCATCATTCTGAAAACACTCAGCCTCAAAACGATACAACAAATTATTTGCCACCTTTTTCATATCACTCATAGTCATACGAATTTTCGTACAATAATCTCATACAAAAGTCAATACGAATTTTCGTATTGTGTGGGTAAAAATTTTTATTTATCACACAATCCGCAGTCTGAACATCCGTTACAAATTAAACGACAACCACACGTCTGACATCTCTCACGAAACTTCTTTTGATACCATTCGCCATCATCAAAGAATGACATTTGCAGAGGTTTCTGCAACTTGAAATCTATCTCTCGCCCCTGATGTTGCAAACCGGACTTCCATGCCTGATGACTTTGCAGCTCCTTACTTTTCAAATAATATGTCTTGCCATCTTTTACAAAATAATTTCCCGTTTCTATAAAAGCAAAAGTCACATTCGCCGTAACACATTCATCATAAAGTCGTTGCACCCACTCATAATTCAAAGGACGAGCACCGTCATAATTCTCACCTCCGGCAATAACCTGCTCAATAATTCCCGCTTCTAAATATTGAGCAATACGCACCTCACCGATAAACGGTGCCACCATAACTCCCTTATGTTTGAAAGGCAAAGAAAATAATAACGGGATTCGCTCATCAGCTCGAAGCTGATTCTCACAAGTAACGTTGAAAAAAACATTTTCCCAACCCTCGTCCCAATCTTCCGGCAAACATTGCCGAACACGCTCCGGCCGTTTAGTTACCAACACAAACACCACATCCGGCCGCTGTTTAATAATATTCCAAGCTTCCACACGCCATTCATCAGCTTCTTCCAAGAAAAAATCCGACGTCATACAAACACGCAAGTGCTCACCGCTTTGCACTTTAAAGCGGCCATCCTTCGTTTTTTGCAGGGGATAATCAAAATTATTTTTCACTTTAAAAATATTGGCTCCGGACATACCACGTTGCTTATCCAGAAAATACATATAGCAATTCTGGCACCCTTCACTCTTTTTTAAACAACCATGCCACGGATTCCAAATATCGTGCAAAACATTACTCCGATAAAAAAACAAGCCCTAGAAAATTCTAGGGCTTAAATTGGTAGCGAGGGGCGGATTCGAACCGTCGACACGCGGATTATGATTCCGCTGCTCTAACCAACTGAGCTACCCCGCCGTTAACAACAGCTATTTAATAATATTTACCACAACTGTTGTCAATAACTTTTTTTCATATTTCAAAAATTTTATTAAATTAATCATGCAATTTTCTGCTGACTGATTAAACCTTCTGAAATTTGCAAATTAGTCATAATCATACTTTCTAATGCGACATCATTGTTTTCACTAATATTTCGCCCCACTTCCAAAGTTTTAGAGGAAACATAATCGGCCAATTTTACCAAGTTATCTTTGGTTTCACCCGGCAGTTGTGACTTTTGAGAACTAGCCAAAGTTTTAATATAAACCCAAAGCTGCAAATTATTTTCCAAAGCAGTCACCAACTCAGCCTCGTTTTTATTTTCCTTAGCCGCAGACAAATCAACCGCACACTTCACCAAAGAAAAAGCTTCTTCCTGAGCCATCTTATTTTTAACAGCCTCTAACAAACCGGCCGAAATCTGCGTATTAATATTAATCAAGCAATCAAAATCGGCCTTAGTCATCGCAACACCTTTTGAAAGGATAAAATGCTCTACAAACTTTGAAAGCTTTAATAAATTATCTTTAATTTCCTGAGGCAGTAAATTTTTTCCGCTTCTCATAGATGTTTCAATCTGCACCCAAAGTTTCAAATTGCGATCCAACGCCTGCAATTTCAGACTAAGATCATCACCGGTTGATACTTTTGCCAGCTCAAGAGCATGCTCTAACAAAATAGCAGCTTCATCTTCAGTATTTTTAATTTGGGTTACAGTTGTATTCATTTTATTTTCCTCAGATTAACAATTATATTCATTTTTTCTTACAAGCCTGCCCTCGCCTTGGGGAAAAACAAAAGCAGGCTTGCCAGAAAGAAAACTCCTCGCGGAGTTAATTATTTTTAAGAAAAAATGGGGAGATTTTTCCTTAAAAATGGGGATTACATAATAATAGGGGAACTTGTCTAGAACGGCGCCACAATATCCAAAATCTGCCGTCCGTAACGCGGTTGTTGAACATCTGATATAACGCCCTTACCGCCATAAGAAACACGAAGCTCAGCAATTTTACTGGATTCGACCGTATTATCAGAACTAATATCTGCCCGACGAATAATACCGCGAACCGTCAATTGACGCACTTCATAACTAACTCGAATCTCTTGTGTTCCTTCAATCACCAGATTACCATTCGGCAAAACTTGAGTGACCACAGCAGCCATCGTCATATTAATTTTTTCCTTACGATCAATCTTACCATCACCGGAAATTTCTCGATTTGAAGTAATATCCACCATCGCATCCGGACGCACTGCATCAGGCAACACATCTTTAATATAGCTTTCATACCCAAACATTGCCCCAATACCGAGACTGTCTTTATTATCATCTCGATTTTGCTCCATTTCATTTTCCATCAAAGCATTATCTTTGGCAGAAACCTTAACCGTAATAATATCGCCAACTTTTGATGCTCGTTGATCTTTAAAAAATCCACTGGCCCCCGGCTTCCACAATGAATTTGCCCCACCATGAGTTTTCTTCACCTCCGGCATTGGCATTGACACCGGAAAATAGTTTGGCTCTTCAACTGGATTGACAATCGGTGACAAAGGCGGCTCCTGCCCAACTTGTTGAAGTCTGGACCACATACCACATCCGGACAAAGATGTTGCCACCATCAACACTAAAGCACTTCGTCCCAAATTTCTTTTATCAAACATCATACCACTTGCCTCCCCTTATTGTCCGTCAATCTCAACCGTATCGGCATCAATGACTCTGGCAAAAAATTTCTTCCCGCTCTTTGTATTCATTAATTCAATTCGTTTTCCGACAGCACCATTTTCCAAAGCTTCCGCTTGAGCCGTAATCTGCATAGCCTTGGCCTTATAGATAGAGGTAACAACTTTTCCTTTTTTCAATACAATTACCTCGCCTATATCCCTATCTGTCACAAGCTTCCCGGCTTTCAAGCTCCGTTTAGCTTCTACACCGGACAACTTATCAACCTCTGTTATATGCCCCCCCTTCAAACGATTACGACGAACTTTAATCGTTTTGAGCTTATCTGCAGAAATTCGTTCACCTTTCTCAATATTTTTCGCCGGAACAAAAACTTCTTCCAACACATAATAACGTCCGCTCAACACGGTAGAAGAATGAGCCACACCATCGGCAAAAATTTCCGCCGTTGCTGAAAACTTATTTTGCGCCTCATCATATTGCAGACGAGAAATCATCACTTTTGCTTGCACGGCTTCTTCAATCACAAAATTCGTCTTCCCGCCAAAGAACTCGAACTCCATCTCATCCTCATTTCCTTGCTCGACAAATTCTTTTCTGAGAGCATCAGCCACATCAGCCTCATTGACAACAACCGCAGCTTGAGCCTCCGCTCCAAGAGCCAGCAGCATCACAAAAGCAATAATTTTCCCCAAACTACTCATTTTCCCCAATCCGCTCCGGTTTATTTCAGTTGATTAATCGTGCTCAACATCTGATCAGCAGTTAAAATAACCTTAGAATTTAATTCATAAGCACGTTGTGCAGAAACCAATTCTGTAATCTCCGTAACCGGATTAACGTTAGATGTTGATAACCATCCTTGCAAAATAGATCCAAATCCTTCTGTATCCGGATTATCTAAAATTGGCGCACCGGAAGCAGCTGTTTCCATAAACAAGTTTGTTCCCATAGCTTCCAACCCTGCCTCATTCGGAAAAGTTGCCAACTCCAACTGTCCGACATTAATTTCGTCAGTTTCCCCATCTTGCTTAACCCACACTTCCCCGGAACTGTTAACATAAATTTCGACAGCATCATCAGGAATAGTAATTTCCGGCTGAACGGTATAACCATCATGTGTAACGATAACCCCGTCACCATTCCGCTGAAAAGCCCCATCGCGTGTATAACCGATTCCTTTTCCTTCCGGCAACTCGACCTGAAAATAACCCCGTCCGCGAATAGCCAAATCCAATGTTCCTGAGGTTTGTGTCAAACCACCGCCTTCTGTAATACGATAAATGGCTGCAGTTTTAACACCCAAACCGATTTGAATACCGGATGGAACAACCGTTTGATCAGCTGTCGAAACAGCACCCGGCCGCACAATATTTTGATACAACAAATCATTAAATTCTGCCCGGCGTTTTGAATATGCCGTTGTGTTCATATTGGCGATGTTGTTGGAAATAACATCAACATTCGTCTGTTGTGCTAACATTCCCGTTGCGCCGATTTGTAATGCTCTCATAGTTTAATCCCCTCTAAAATTACGCTAATTGCGCATAGGTTGTAATTGTATCGGAAAGACGTTCGTGTTCTTCATCAATCATTTGTTGAACATATTCATACGAACGCTGCAAATTAATCAGCCGTGTCATTTCGGCAATCGGCTCAACATTTGACTTTTCAATAGCTCCTTGTACGACTTGAGCCCCTTCCGTACCATACTGGACGGCATTTCCGGAAACATTTTCAAAAAGCGTTCCCGCAACTTTTAACAATTTTTGATTATCAGCAAAATGTGCCAGCTTCAAACGTCCGATAGAGCCGTTTTCCGTCATCACTTCGCCACTTTCGGTAATAACGATTTCCGTTTCCCCCGGAGCAAAAAAGAAAGGCTCATCATTTTCTGATAAAACGACAGCACCATCATCAGTCACCAATTTACTGTCTGCATCAAGAGTAAACTGCCCCTTACGAGTATAACGCTCACCCCCATCAGTTTGCACGCAGAAAAAGCCATCACCTTTTAATGCCAAATCAAAGGTGTTTCCGGTAACATTAATAGCTCCTTCCGCAAAATTCTGAAAACTGCCAAAATCCTCCGTAAAATAAAGAGGTGTCCGACCAATCCCCTCGGCTTTTGGCGTCTGAACCAGATAAGATGTAAATAAAACATTATCCTGCTTATAACCGACAGTGTTCATATTTGCCATGTTGTTAGAAACAATATCCATCTGTTTCCACAAAGCCATCTGCCGCGATAAAGCGATATAGTTGGTATTATCCATTATATTCTCCCCAATAGTTTTGGATAATTAAAACTTGTTGCCAACATATATGCAAAAGTCGTGCCAAAAAAAATAAACACTGTCATATTCGAGATAAAAATAAATAAAAAAGCATCATGTTCGAGCTTGCTCCGAACATCTTCAATCATAAGGTGCTTTTTTTAGAGAGCATCACAAGAAATGTGAGGATGATGGTGGCGAGCCGCTGGGGCGCCGATTAACTTTGGAATAAATTCAAGACACTGCGGGCACTCTGCGATGACAGG
>CAYLIN010000032.1:0-12197 GCA_964383725.1 uncultured Azospirillaceae bacterium
AGCATGGGGTTTGAAAGTGAATATATGGGATACAAATGTATCTGTGCCAACATGCCTCAAGGATATTCCGAGTTTTTTGATTCCTTGCCAAATATCCAAGAATATGACTTTATGTGCAATTTCTTTATGAATAAGAAAAATTGTTGGAATCTGTCATTTTATACAGCTAAAGAGGGTGTTGATGTTTCTAAAATTGCAGCAACGTTTGGCGGCGGCGGACATGTTCGAGCTGCCGGAGCCTCAAAACTTTCTCAATTACCTGACTTTTTAGCAAATCCTCCAAAATAATCTGAAGAAAAAAGTATCTTTAGACTTGAGAATTTAGAAAAAACGAGTAAAATTTCAAGGTTAAAAGAAATAATAAATAATGGAGATACTTTATGTCTAAGATTTTGATTACCTCAGCATTGCCGTATGTTAACGGCGTTCCTCACTTGGGACACATAGTCGGCTGTTTGTTGCCGTCTGATGTTTATGCACGGTTTCATCGAATGTTGGGCAATAAAGTCCTCTATATTTGCGGAACTGATCAACACGGAACACCATCTGAAGTTGGCGCGGCTAAAGAAGGTATGGAAGTTAGCGAATATTGTGCAAAATATCACAACCACCATCAAAAAGCCTATAAAGAATTTAATCTGTCATTTGATTTTTTCGGTTACACCAGTAGTGAACAGAATCAAGAAATGACATATCATATTTTTGAACAACTTGATAAAAATGGTTTTATTGAAGAAAAAACAATTAAGCAGATTTTTTCTATTGATGACAATCGCTTTTTGCCAGACAGATATGTTACGGGAACATGTCCACATTGCGGTTATGATAAGGCGAGGGGTGACCAATGTGAAAACTGTACTAAAGTTCTGGAACCGACAGACTTAATTAATCCGCGCTCGACAATCTCTGGATCTACCAATCTGGAGGTACGCGAAACCAAACACCTGTTCTTAAAATTGCCTCAATTAGAACAGAAATTAGCCTCTTGGGTTAAAAGCAAAGAACCGTTCTGGCCGGATATTGCATATTCTATTGCTCAAAAATGGTTGAAAGAAGGATTGCAAGAACGCTGCATTACCCGTGATTTAAAATGGGGCTTCCCTGTAAACAAACCCGGATTTGAAGATAAAGTCTTTTATGTTTGGTTTGATGCCCCAATCGGTTATATTGGTATTACAAAGCAATGGGAAAATGAAAAACCTTCTGAGCGCAACTGGAAAGAATGGTGGCTTGATGCCAAAGATGTCCGTTATGTAGAATTTATGGGCAAAGACAACGTGCCTTTCCACTCTATTTCGTTTCCGGCAACTTTGTTAGGAACAGGCGAACCATGGACAATGGTTGATTACCTCAAAGGGATGAGCTATCTGACTTATGAAGGGGGAAAATTCTCAAAATCTGAAAAACGCGGAATTTTTGCAGAAGATGCTGTAAAAGAATTTCCAGCAGATTATTGGCGTTATTGGTTAATGGCTAATGCTCCGGAAGGTTCGGATACATCATTTAGCTTCGATTTGTTTGCCTCCGTTGTCAACAAAGATTTGAATGGCGTTTTAGGAAACTTTGTTTCTCGTGTTTTGAAAATGACCGCCTCAAAAATCGGCGAAACAGTTCCTGCCGGCGGTGAATGGACTGATATGGAAAATGAACTGGCAACCAATTTACAAACACATGTTGATGATTATATCAAATACATGGATGAACTTGAATTCCGTAAAGCAATGAATGAATTACGGGCAATTTGGGTTGAGGGAAATAACTATATCACCGCAGCAGAACCTTGGACTGTTATCAAAACAGATGCTGAAAGAGCAGCTTGCATTTTACGAACATGCATCAATTTGATTCGCCTCTTTGCAATCATGTCTGCACCAATTATGCCGCAAACATCAGAAAATATGTTGCAGAGATTGGGATTGTCCTTGACAGATATGCCAAGTTTGGCAGGGTTTGATGTAAAGAAACAATTGCAGAATGTTACCGCTGGCACACCATTTACAATCGGTGAACAGTTGTTTGAACGCATTACCCCTGAAAGAGTGGAAGAATTAAAACAAAAATATGGAAGTAACAATTAATGTTTAAACGTCGAGCAAAAGAAGATGATTATTTGGGACCGAGCAGAGGCTTTGCCAAGCTGTTCCATCGTTTTATGATGACACTTTTGTGGCCGTTGCGTCACCCGGTGTGGTTTATTCTTATTGTCTTTATTTTATTTCTGGCCCCAACATTCAGAGGGGTAAAACCGGCAGAGGTTCACTTATGGTATTGGAATCATATAAAAGCTTCCTCATCTGTCGTGGGAACAATGGTGTCTGATAAAACAAAAGACATTATTCCTGAACTTCCTAATGTCAGTATGCCGTCCATCACGGTAAAATCCACGGCCGAAAAAGCTGTTCCAGTTCCTAAAGTGGCCGAACTGCCCATACAAGAAAGTCGACGCAAAATATTTGAAAAAGCCAAAACAGCTCCCGTTGTTGTTGATATCAAACAAGATGTAACTATACACGGAAAAAAATTACATCAAGCGATAAATAATGAACAAGCCAAACCTGCTGCGAAAAAGAAGCTTGCATTGGTCTACCTTAAAGAACCTAAGTTTATTCAAGGTCCGGCTACAGTTGTTAATGCAAACGAATTACGCATTAACAATGAAAGTGTTATTTTATATGGCATCTATATTGATCCCAACACTCAAAAAGGGCAGGAAGCAAAAATCTTTTTAAGTTCTACTCTGGGAAGTAAAGTGATCAACTGCCGCGTTGAAGCTTATACATATCAAGGTGTAGCAACAGCCATTTGTTTATTAAACGAAACAAATATTAACAAAATGTTGGTCGAAAACGGCTATTCCAAAAACGTCGCCTTAGACTAATTTAAATTTAGGATAAATAAAATGTGGCAGCCAATTCTAATGATTAGTGGTTTTTTTATCACCGTCATGGGGTTGGCTATGCTTTTCCCAGCTGCAATAGACATTTACAGCAGTCATCAAAAGTGGTCATATTTTATCACCTCCTCAATCATATCTTGTTTTATCGGCTTATCACTCTTTTTAGCCAATAATAATAAAGTTAAAAACATCACTTTGCAGCAAGGATATTTGCTCACGGCCATCATCTGGTTTTCAGGGACATTTTTATCTGCTCTTCCATTTATCATGCACGGCAGCAGCTTTGCCGATTCTTTATTTGAAGCAGCTTCAGGAATAACGACAACAGGCGCTACAATCTTCTCAGATGTGGAAGCTCTACCGCACTCCATATTATTTTGGCGGGCTTTATTAAGTGCCTTAGGGGGTGTCGGAATTGTTATTTTTGCTATAGCATTGCTTCCGTTTTTAGGAATCGGTGGCATGCAGATATTTCAAAGAGAAAATTCTGAAGCAAACGAAAAATTTATGCCCAGAATCAGTTACATTGCAAAAAAAATTATTCTAGTTTATGTCACACTACAAATTGCATGCTTTTTAAGCTTAAAACTGGCCGGTATGAATTGGTTTGATGCAATATGCCATACATTCACCACAATTGCGACAGGTGGTTTTTCGACCAAAAACGCTTCAATCGGCTATTTTAATAGTTCGACAATTGAATGGACTATTACTTTCTTTATGTTTATCAGTGCTATTCCGCTGACTTTTTATCATAGTATTTTGGCTACTCGAAATATCCATTCCTTACGCACTCATCAAGTTATCACCTTTATAAAAGTATTGCTCGTCTATATTTGCTTCATGTCTTGTTGGCTCATGTATCAAGGAATTTATAACTTTTCAGATGCCATCCGTTACGCTTCCTTTAATATAATATCCATAGTCACATCAACAGGATTTGCCTCCACCAATTACTTAAACTGGGGCGTTTTTGCTTCTTCTGCATTTATTGTTTTTGCCTTAACAGGAGGATGTACAGGATCAACGTCTGGATCAATCAAAATATATCGTTGGCAACTTGTATTTGCTCAGTTAAAAAAAGCATTTATTACCACAACAGAACCCAATCGAATGTTACCGTTAAAAGTCGGTAATTACATGGTTAGCAATACTGTAGCGTCATCTGTGTTTATCTTTTTTTCCGCTTATTTTTTCAGTGTGGTTGTTTTAACGCTATCTATTGCGTTAACAGGGATAGATTTTCAAACATCACTTAGTGCAGTAATCTCTTGTCTAACCAACTCAGGTCCCGGAATTGTTGCTTTAATTGGACCGGATGGGAATTACGGTTCTTTTAGTGACACCATAAAATATATTCTGGCCTTTGCAATGTTATTGGGGCGCTTAGAGATTATGACCATTTTAGTCATTTTAACAAAAAGTTTTTGGCGATAAGATTTTCCTAAAAAAAAGAGCTGTACAGCTCTTTTTTTTATTCATTTTCTTCAATTTTATCTGCTTCAGGAAAGACATTATCAAAAGTTCCGGCGTCATCTTCCTCAATAACATATTCTTCAGTAACAACCTCCTCATTTTCCGGCACGGAAGTTTCTTCGCCACCTAGTATAGGTAGTGTATCTTTCTTAACAGAAGAAACAATAGGAAGCAACGGCTTGGGAGCACCTTCCTCAACAACCATATCTGATACTAAATCAACATCAGACGGAAGCACCAAAGCCTCTGTAACATCAGATTCCTTTTCAACATTTTCCGTTTCTTGTGGATTTTGAGTAGTTTTTACTTCTACATCATCATCTTTTACGGGGTGCTCTTCAATGGTTTCTTTTTTCAAAGGACTTTCTTTAGGCAAGGCTTTAGCAATTTTATCCCTCTCAGCTAATTCCTTAGCAGAAAGAACCGGAAGCCGATTAACATCACCATCAAAACAAGCTTGCAACCAAACATCATAAATCGGATGTTCAACAGCATTTAGAGCAGGGGAAGAAGAAAACATCCATCCCTTAAAAATATTAACAGGATTTTTGCCATCATAGTTATCAACGACATCAACAAAGGCTGTGTTTTCAGGGGTTTCTTCCGGAGGACGCGCCATACATTTTCGGACAACAATAGAAAAGCTGCCAAACTGCACCTCCGCATTAACAGGCGCCTCAATTTCACTAACCCGCCCTGTAATCTTATCCATAGCTTGCAACTTCACCATATTTGTCGGATATCCTTTAGCAAAGGCAACCGAAGCAAACAATGATGAACAAAGCGCTGTATAAGAAAATAATTTAGCTGTTTTCTGAAGAACCATCATCTGTCACCATAAAGATAATCTCACCGACCATATCTTCCAGTGTTTTGAAATCTTTGGTATTTTTTACGATTGAAGCATCTTGTAGAATAACCTTGCTGTGTCCGGGTTCTATTTTTACAAACTTATCACCGACCAAGCCATCCGAAACAATCGCAAAGGAGCTGTCTTCAGGCAATTTAATGTCAGAAGACAAGCTCATCTGAACTTCAGCCGTATAATCTTCCGGATTTAACTTTTGAGCAACCACTGTCCCGACTTTAATACCGTTCAAGCGAACATCAGAACCCACATTCAAACCTCCGACCTTTAAAAATCTGGCCGTAACGGTATAGCCTTTAACCACTTGCAAATCAGATACGTTATATGCAAAATAAGCAAAAAAAGCGGCAACTGCAATAACCACAATTCCCATAATCGTTTCAACTGGTCTCTTATTCATCTATTATCTCCTAGATTTTCTTTATAACATTACTTCTTTAATTGGCATTTTTCTAAAAGGGCTTGTCGATTAGCCTTTCCGATTCCAACAATACGTTCCAATAATTCTTCTACTACCATTGCATCCTGAGTATAAGCAAATTCACCCCCATGAGGCAAATAGTCTTCGGATCCACCCGGTTCAATTTCAATATACTTAGATCCCATTAAACCTGCACTGACGATAGAAGCACTACTGTCATCCGGTAACTCGATGCTGTCTTTTATTTCCAAAGTCAACAAAGCTTTAAAATTATCATCTAAACGAGCCTCAACAACTCGGCCGACATTCATTCCCGCCAATCGGACTAAATCACCGACCAACAAACCATCTGTCCGATTAAACCGTGCATTGACTTTATAATAGTTACCACTCTCAACATGAGAAACATTTTTTCTAACAGAAACAAATAATCCTGAAATAACAAGGATAGCGCAAGCCACCCACAAACCGACTTTCAGAACATATTCCTCATCTTTGCTGTAAATATCTTTACTCATTGTAACTCCAAACTTAAAAATGTTTTCTTATATAAATACAGTAAAATAAATATTTTGTCACCAATGATTTTGAAAAATAAAAATAATTGTTAAAATTTAAAAAAAAGTTGCTAGAATTAACTCAAGTTAAAAACAGAAAGTTGAAAAAACATGCTGGTTGTAAAAAACATATCAAAATCTTTTGGTAAAATTAAAGCTCTGGATAATATCAATTTTTGCTTAAAAAAAGATGAGATTACGGCGCTTCTCGGCCCTAATGGTGCCGGAAAAACAACTCTCTTGCGTGTATTAACAGGATTTTACCAACCGGATTGCGGTGAAATCTGTATGAACGGGTATGATATATCCACACAATATCAGCACGCTTTAAAACAATTCTCATATCTTCCTGAAAACGGAAGCCTATACCCGGAATTGACCGTTTTTGAATATCTGCAATATATTGCAAAGCTTCATCGTTTATCCGAACAGGACTTTATCGATAACCTAGTTTTTCTTGTAAAGCAGCTTGATTTATCAGATGTTATCAACCAAAAAACAGAAACACTATCCAAAGGTTTCAAACGCAGGGTAGGATTGGCAGGAGCCTTACTTTCCAGACCGGAAATTTTAATATTGGATGAACCGACGGAAGGACTTGATCCAAACCAAAAATTTGCTCTGCGTACTTTCCTTAAAGAATATAGTAAAAACCGTATTGTGATTATCTCCACACACATTATGGAAGAAGTATCCGGAACTGCCAATCGCGTCATTATGCTCAATAAAGGGAAATTAATTCGAGACACAACCCCGGAGGAACTGCAAAAAATTTCTCAGGAAAACAATTTGGAAGAGGCATTCCGAAAAATAACCGGATAAGGATGAAATAATATGAGAACTGAAATAAAAACAATCTTCACAAAAGAATTTGCCTCTTTTTTTTATAGCCGTCTGGCGTGGTTTTTAATGGGCATATACTTGATATTTTCAATGCTCGTTACTTTTTCATACGGACAATATTTTCAGATTATTAATACATCATTGATATCATTTTTTTATTACCAGCCGGAAATGTTTATTATTGTTGTTCCTGCACTGGCAATGCGTTTATGGGCTGATGAGCGTCGTAATGGAACAATGGAATTACTTTTAACTCAACCGCTAAGCAGATTGGCTGTCATCTTGGGAAAATTTTTTGCTGCGTGGATTTTTTGTTTGGTTTTGCTTTTATTAACCACGCCACTATGGATGACAACAGCATTTTTCATCCCGACAGATAATGGACACATTATCGTCAACTATATCGGATGTTTTTTATGTATCGGTAGCTTATGTGCTGTTTGCTGTTGCATTTCATCTTTTTGCACAGGACCGATAAGTGCATATATTATCTCCGTTTTTGCTTGTGAAACACTTAAATTAATAAAATTTGATCCATTATTTAAAACTTGGGGTTTTTCAGGAGAATTAGCTCAAAAAATATCTCAATCACTTAATTTTGATGCCCAATATCAAACAATTCTTCAAGGTATGATCGGTTTAGATAATGTTATGTATTTTATAAGCTTAATTGTTATCATGCTTTGGCTGAATTTCATCGCTGTTTACTATAAAAGAGGTTAAATATGACAAAAAATTGCCATTCACATAAAAACAGCATTTTAATAGCATCTCTCCTGATGCTCGCAGTATCATTCGCCGCATTCAATATCGGAACTTCATTATGGATTAATGACCTGACAGTTGATGTAACCCCGCAGAGAAAATATACGTTATCAGAAGAAACGCTGAACTGGCTGCAAGAGAACACCAATAAAAAATATATAAAACTCTATACATCTAAAAACCTTGAAGATTATTCTCCACTATTAGAGCAACATATCCGACACGTAAACAGACTGCTATCACAATATCAAAAACATTCTCGCTATTTATTGGCTGTAGAATACATTAATATACAACCTTTTTCTGTGGCCGAAAAAGAAGCTGAAAAGCAAGGAATTAGAGCTTTAGAAACAGATAACGGAAACCAACGTTTTTACGCCGGACTGGTTTTGGGCGATGATAGCGGCAACTCGTATACCATTCCATATCTTGAACCACAGCGACAACACTATTTGGAACATGATATTACCAGAATTTTAAGCCTGTTAAAAAACAAAAATAAAAAACAAATTGCCGTGATGTCTCCGACATTACCACTCATTCAAAAAAAAGAAACATTTTCTCACTCCCACGATTGGGATTTTATTCGCCAACTTCGTCATGATTACAAAGTCGATTTTTGGTATTCAGATGCTGTAGAAATCCCTTTGTCATATGATGTCGTCATTCTCGTAAATCCCCAAAACATGAGCACTACAAACAAATATGCCATGGACCAATATCTGTTGTACGGCGGAAACATTATTATCATAACAGATCCGTTGATGGAAGCTCAATTGTCTATCAATAACATTTCGCAAACCAGACTAACAAATTTGGCCGATTTCTTCGCCTCAAAAGGCATTAAATATAATGATGCGACAATTATTGGTGATGCAACAATAGGAGCTGATGTCAATAACACAACCACTAATGAAAAAGTTTCTTATTATCCGCTGTGGATGAACATTCAACCACCTTATATCAATCCTCAAAGCGCTTTGATGAAAGACTTAAACAATCTGATGGTTAAATCTTCAGGAAGCTTTGCTATCAGCGATATTTCTGACAAAAAAATAACAACACTTTATACAACCAGCGAAAATGCAGGAGAAATTGACAATCAAACCGCGCCATTCATTTCTCCGACAGAAATCAAAGACTATCTTGAAGGACAGAAACAGCGGTATCGTCTTGCTCTTTTGGTCGAGGGACGTTTTTCATCGCTGTTTAACACACATCCTCTGGAAAATTCCGAATATTTGTACAAACTTCGCCCATTTATTGCTGTGTCAATTAATCCCGGAAGGCTGGCCTTAATCGGCGATAGTGATATGTTTGCTAACCACAATTGGAATGCAGCTTATAATTTAGCACCCCAAAGCATTTATGATTTTATTCCATACAACAATAACATGGATTTCCTTGAAAGACTTGTTGACGAGATGAGTGGCAGCAAACTCCTGTCTCCGGCACCTAAACATCTTTCAAAAGATGCCGAACCGTTGAACACCATTATTCATAAAATAATTTGGAACAAATACAAACAAAAATATGATGCCGAGCAACTAACTTTGCAACAACAGAAAAATGAATTACAAACCATTAAAAACGAGCTTCAACGAATTGTGATTTCTCCATCATTATCCATATCACAAAGAATGACATTTTTATCACAAAACATTACCGATACTCAAAACAAACTTGATAAATTAAATTATAAAATAGAAACAAAAAAATCACTTTTGAAAAAATATGTTATCATTTTAAATACTATAGTTTTCCCGTTAATCAGTCTCATCATTTTATGGGGAATAATCACCTTTTTCCGCCATAATAAAAAACAAAAAGCCAAGGAATACACACATGACTAAGAAAAATATTTTAGCCCTTTTTGTTTTAATGATAATCACACTCATATGGGCCTTGTCCGGCTTTATTAATATGTTAAACAGCACACCGGATATTAATAACGGACGAATGATTTTTGCAGAAACAATAAAACTTGGAAAAAATCCCACAAAAATAAAAATAAAAACGCCCCAAAATACCATAACGTTAGAAGCTGATAATAACCTGTGGCAGGTTAAGGAATGTGATTATTACTTTGCTAATATCAAACTTGTAAATACACTTTTATCAGATATTCAAAATGCACGTTATATCAGCCAACAAACTTTTGAAGAAGATACATATATCAATCTCAATCTTCGTCAGCCGACAAAAGGAGATGAAGGAGAGGGGGTATTGATAGAAACATTCAATCAGGAAGAACCTATTGACGCCGTTATCATTGGTAAAAAAAATTCCCAAAATCAATTTCACCATATCCGCCCGGCTGATCGTCAAGAAGTATGGATTGCCGAAGGTGAATTTGAATTACCCCTCGAAATTTATTCATGGCTGATGCAACCGCTGTTTGATTTTTCAGAAAATATTTTTGAAAAAATAACTCTAACTAAAGATGGGGAAAGTAAAACGGCTCAACGTCAAAGTGTCTATACACCATTTTTTCATCAGAAAAAGCCCGTTTTCCCTCAAACTCTATTGGAACGCTTTGCCTATCTGACAATGGAAAATGTCCTATCGGCACAAAATTTCGATGAAACTCTTTTTCCTCAACAAAAACAAATAACATTGCAAACATTTAACGGTCTGTTAATTCAAATAAACTTATACCATGATACACAAAATTATTGGATAAAAATAACTTTATTACCGGATATACTTTCAACTCCCTCAGTGAATGCTTATATTAAAAGCAATGCTTTTCGCTATGACGGATGGTTTTTCAAAATACCAGCCGCTACCGGAAAAATATTTGCAAATTTTAATATATAAACAAAATATATGGATAAATACGAGTCGATAAGTGACTTCCTGATAAACATCTCCTCAAATTTATTTTTGGAGATAAATGAGTGTGGCGAAATTCTTTTTACCAACACCAAAGCCAAACTAATCTTTTTTTCAGATGACAAAGCCCCTAAAACACTTGATACCGTTTTTGATAAAAACAACCAGAAGCTTTTCATGACGCATATACAAAATGTTTTATATCAAAACAAAACGGATACATTTCAGTTTGAATACAACAGACGTTATTACAGTGCTTTTGCATATCCTTATAAAAAAAATGTTATTATCAGCATAGAAGATATTACAGACCGACGGCTACTAGCTTATCGCTTATATCAAACAAAACAAAGATTGGATTTTGCTGAAAAAACAGCACAATTAGGATATTGGGAACTAGACCTTGAAAAACGAAATTTTTATTGGTCTTCGGAAATGTATTCTATATTCGGACTAAACATGCACCAAATTTCATCTAAGAAAAATTTAATACGGGAGCAAATTTATCCTGATGATTTACCCATATATAAACAAAAACTTTCACAAATTGTAAAAGATGGACATCCGGTTGAAGGGCAAGTCAGAATAAGACGAGCAGATAATAATGCAATGGTTTATTGTCTATTCAAGGCTGGTATAATCAATTATCGCGGCAAAAAACAAATTGCCGGTATTTTTCAAAATATCACACCTTTGATACAAATTCAGAATCAATTAGAAGCGGCGCGCAAACAGGCTGACAAATTAAATATGGATAAATCCTATTTTTTAGCTCAAGCCAGTCATGATCTTCGCCAACCACTCCAAGCAGTTAACTTGTTTTTATCTGTTCTTGAAACAGAAAATGATCCAGACGAACAATCAATAATTATCAATAAAATAAAAGAATCATGCGACAATCTAAATAACTTACTGAATAACCTGCTGGACATATCAAAACTAGATTCTGGCGGAATGACGTTTGAACGTGAAACCTTTAATTTATATGAATTATTGCAAAGATTAAAAAATGAATACGAACTCACAGCAAAAGAGAAGGGGATTCGTTTAAAATTAATTGGAAAAGATATCATCCTTGATAGCGATGCTGTTTTAATTGAGCGAATTATCAGAAATTTTTTGAGCAATGCCATAAAATATACAAAAAATAAAATCATCATTAGTTGCTATAAATACAATAAAAAAATAGTTATTCGAGTTTTAGATAACGGTATCGGTATCGCACAAAATGAAATAAATGAAATTTTTGAAGATTTTTATCAAAGTCGACAAATAAAAAATAATCGCAAAAATGGAGCTGGACTTGGCTTAAGCATTGTGAAAAAAATAGCAGGACTACTAAACGGTAAAATAAGTGTCAAATCAAACGAAGGAAAGTACACGGTCTTTAGTTTAAGTTTGCATTCATAAATTTCACAAATAATATAAAAAAATTGTTGCAAATAATTTAAAGGGGGTTTATAGTCCGCCTTGTTGATTGATTATGGGTGCGTAGCTCAGTTGGTAGAGCAACTGACTCTTAATCAGTGGGTCTGG
>CAYLIN010000033.1:0-11972 GCA_964383725.1 uncultured Azospirillaceae bacterium
CAATATTTTCTTTTTGTTTATCTTGTGCCTTTTGCCCATCCGGCTGATAAGAATTTTCTTTAAGCTGCGTCAACTCAGCCTCTGTCGACTTCTGACCACTCAACCCGTCTTTCAAAGCAGCAATTCTGTCAACACGTTGTTCCGGCGTACAATTACTCAAATATTCATCAAACGCAGCATTTATTCGTCCTTTATATCCGGCCTCAGCCTCCCGAAAAGCTTTATACGCAGGATTAGCTTGTACAGCAACCCATGCTTCACAATATTCTTTAGCTCCCGGAGCTGTAATATTAGGAATTTCAGCCTTAAAAGCTTCTGATGCCGCATGTATCTTAGACCGAGATGCATCCACATTTTCATGAAGCGTCACTAAGTTCTCTACTTTACTCACTAAGGACGCATCCACTTGCTGTCCCTGTCCGGCCAAACGATTCATAATCTCGGCAACGCTCTCCGTCTTACCATCCGCGTTATTTTTATGCTGTTCTGCTCTGACTTTATCAAGCAAAGTCTTCTCTTCCGGCGTAGCCGCTTCCAAACCTGTTTTCAACGTTTCTCTGGCCGCTTTACAATCTTCATTAGCTTTGGTCAAATCAACCCAAGTCTGTTGTTGCGGCGAACTCTCATTCAAAAATGTCTTAAAATCATCGACATGCGCGCCCATTTTTTCTTTTTGCATTTTATAATTTTCATCATTAGCCAGCGCACTTTTCTTATCTTGCATATCTTTTAATTCATTCTGAACCTTCAAACGAAGTTTAATTTCATCATATTGAGGAAAATCCTTAAACTTCTCAATATCCGGAGCATTTTTCACACCCATACCTGTTCTCAGAGCCGCCAAATACATCATAGCGGCTTCATCCAAATGTGTCCTGAAATACGGACCGAAATCCATATTCTTGCACCCCATATTCTTAGCATATTCACAAACAATCATGTGATCTTCAAGCGTCTTACTTTCAATATGAGCACTGGTTTCAGAAGTAATGATAATTTTACTGCCGTCTTCGTGCTTATAAGCCAACGCATTGGGATGCTCTGCATCTTGATATTGAGTAAACTGCCGGTTCGGATGGTTTGCCAATACCTCTTCCACATAAGGTTTAATGACCGCAATAAAGTCATTATTCGGACTCTCTTGAGTATGATCACCTAAACTGAAATCACCGGCATCTTTAAAGAGTTTGAAGCCGTCAATAGCTCGTTTTTTCTCATCATCATTAATGTTATTCCAATCAATTCCTTTGGCCTCGCAATAGATTTTAAAAATCGGTGAGTTCTCATAAACACGAAACATTGCTTGCAAAACAAGTTTTTGATCTTCTTCATGGCGCGCATCAATTTTAGAAAAATCATTATTATTACCATAAAGCTCTTTTTTATCAAAATCAGCCAATGTTTTACCGGCTAAAGCATCCTCTACGATCAATGACGCCACAGCGGCACAGTCACAGCGATTTTTTCCTGTCAACCATTTCTCATTACGGGAAACGTTAACCCCCATAGTACCCAAAATATCTTCAATTTTCTTTTTTGATTGCGGACACGTATCTTTTCCAGCCTGATCAACAATCATCGCTTTTTTAGTTTGTGTATCCCAAACTAAAACAAAAGCATGTCCGGGCAATTTTTCCTGAGGATTATTCGGATTAGGCTCAGCTTGAGCTGAAATTGGAATAATAACCCGCTCAAATTTCTCTAACTTTTCTTGTCCAACACAATTCAAAAACTTTTCCAAATCAGAATTATCATTAGCCAAAACAGAAGCTGAACCAGTTAGCAAATACTTTTTGTTTTTGCTTTCTTGTGGCGTTAAATCTCGATTAAGATTAGCTTTCCTTATTACTCCGTTTTCCGATGAGCCGATTGTATGTGGATCCAAAAATGTAACATCATCACGATTAGCTGCACGCTCCCTATTATAAAAAGATGCACAAATAGTCTTATAACCGCCACCATATTCACTGGCATCTCTAGAAATAAACTCGCTCATATACTTGCCTAAACCTGTCCAAAAAATATCAACGGCAGGTCTATCCAGCTTAAAAGCCTCTGCGACATTCATGCTATCAACATAATGATTACGTTTGTCTTCCGGTGTTCTATCAAAACCGGCTAAAAACTTATCCAGCATAGAAGCATATAAGGGATTCTCTGAAGTTATTCCATGATTTTCAGATAAATACACTTCAAATTGTTGTTTTGCATCATCTTGCGTCATTGCCATAGTTCTAATCCTCAGTCATTAGCCTTATATTTAAAATATACCACACTCAAAAAAATTTGTCCAATATTTTATACAACGGAATCAAAACAATCGAGAAAGCTCACTCAAACTTTCCGCCTGTAGATATGGATTACAAGCCTTTTCTTCACCAAGCGTAAATGGTCCCGCCGGCAAACCGGAATTCAAACGCTCCGCCGCTTTTGTCAAATAGTTCATGATAGCAGCATTGTTTCGATTAAATCTTTGCGCAAAACCGGCGCCATGAGCCGTGTATTCATGCCCCGGATAAAAAAGCACATCATCCGGTAGCTGTTTGATAGTTTTCAATGCCTCAAACATTTGAGAAACATCCCCTTCAAACAACCCGCCGATACTCAAGTTAAAAAGCGTATCTCCGGTAAAAACGACTCTATCTTTAGGAAAATACCATAAGATATGCCCTTGTGTATGAGCTGACACATCTAAAATCTCTGCCACGCTCTCTCCCAAAGCAAAAGTCTGCCCCGGATAAACCTCAATATCAATCCCAGGAATCCGCTCTTTATCTTCTCCGTTTCCGACAACCTTAGCGCCAAAATAATCTTTCAGCTCAATATTACCATCAGTATGGTCAAAATGATGATGTGTATTCAAAATATACTGTGGCGTAATTCCCAACTCTTGACACTTGGCAATAATCACTGCCGGTTCGGAACTATCAACCACCGCTGCAATTTTCGTTGCCTCATCTTGAATGATATAACAGTAATTATCCATAGAACCGGCACGGCATAAAACAGGATAAACGTTTAACATTACAAATAATCCTCCGGATTGATTTCATCAATTTGCTCTTTCTTTAAGTAATTCCGAGCATAATCCTCATAAATTTTTCGCCGCACAAAGACATCAAACAAATCAGGATCAATATGCCCGCTCATCTTCATCTGGCGCATAATAGACAAGACTTCCGATAATTTTTTGGGCTCTTTATACGGCCGATCTGTCGCTGTTAAAGCCTCAAACACATCTGCAATTGCCATAATCTTTGCGGGAACAGACATTTGTCCTCCGGTTAAACCATTCGGATACCCTTTACCATCAACCCTTTCATGATGACAACCGGCATATTCCACAATATTTGACAATTCCTTAGGAAAGGGCAACGCCTTTAACATATCTATCGTCACCTTGATATGTTCATTTACTTTTTCCCGTTCTTCTTTATTTATCGTTCCTCGCAAAACTTCCAAATTATACAGCTCACCACGATTATACACGCCAAAAATCTGATCAGGTCTGTTTTGTAATAAATTTTCATAAGCCGGTTGCTCAAATTGCTCCGGCTGCTCAACATTTTCCCGCTCAGCCCACGACAAACCCAACATCCGATTAAAATAACGCATAAATTTAATTTGAGAAATTTTCTCCAAACGAGCAATATCATCATCAGATAAAGCCTTTTCCCCCATATTACACTGAGCAATAAAGGCAAAATCATCTTCCAACTGCTGCACTTTAGCAACAAACTCTGCTTGTAGTCGTTCTTGCGAATCAACATCATGCAAACGTTTTTGCAAATAGTTTATATGGGCATCACGTCGCAAAATTTCAAAACGATTACGAACCTCATGGATACGATTATAAATCGTTTCCAGTTTTGTCGCCTTATCAATAATATATTCCGGCGTTGTGATTTTTCCGCAATCATGCAACCACGAGGCAATATGCAAAGCATACAAATCATCATTGGTCATATCAAAATTTTTCAATTGACCGGTGTTTTCCTCAATTGCCGCTGTCGCCAATAAACGTGTAATCACCGGAACCTTTTGACAATGCTGCCCCGTATATGGTGATTTTGCATCAATCGCCTTAGCCAAAATATCAACAAAGGATTCCAACAATGCTGTATAAGCTTCAGCTTGTTGCTTACGCTCCAACGCAAAAGCAATCAGTTGACAAACGGCTTCCATTTTTGCTCTTTGCTCAGACTGAAAATCTACCGTTTTTCCTTGGTCATCTCGAGCATTAACAAACAATACGACACCAACAGTTTTTCGCCGTCCATCAAATAGCGGAAACGCCAAAACAGAAGATGTTGTATAGTTGATTTCATTATCAAATAAACGGAATTCCTCGGCTTCAATTTCGGGCTCACCAAAAACATCACCACTCAAAAACACCCGCTTATAATGAGCACAAAATTCAGCAACCGTCTTACGCTTTTTTCGTTTAACCTCTGGAACAAAAACCGAAGAAAACATTTTTAAAACCGCATTTTTTTGCTTAGGAATATTTAAACTTCTTATACGCCAATACGCGAGATGCATAAAATTATCAGGCGTGACCGAAAAGAAAAAAGAACCATCTGCTCGAGCAAATTTTGCAGCCACATCCAAAACACGAGGCAACACTTCCTCTAAGGAACTGTTACTCTGAGCCCCTAAAAGCCGCAATAAGTCACTGTTAAAATCATTTGCCAACAGATAATCCTCTCCATAAAAACAGGATTATCATACACGGTTTTCATAAAAAAAGAGTAAACTAATTAATTTTTGACAATAAATATTTAATATCATCTGCGCTCAAATCCTCAGAACTTTGAGCATAACTTAAAATGCGTTCAGCCACTTTGTGACGAAAAGTCTTATAGGTTGAGCGACAGCAATCAAAACGAATTTCACGAATAACTTTCAACGCACTAAAAATAACCGGAAAAACACTCTTCGGAATAAACGCCTTGCGCAACAAATTACGCACCATAAAATCAACCGACGTATTAAATAAAACTTTACGAACTTCAACAATCGGTATATTCGCCAAACAAACCAACGAATATTCAAAAAACTTCAAATCGCCCGTACAAATTGAACGCACGACCAAACTTGGCGTCAACCGATTTGAATGATGAAGTTGTCGCACTAATTCTTCAATCTGCTTATCTGAGCTATATTCTTCCGAAATCCGTAACGTTGTCTTTTCTTTCACTTCATCAACAATATCCGTAGCCATATCGGCAGATAGATTATGAGAAAGAACCAAACGTTTTTTCAATTCTTCTGAAAGAGAATTGACAATTTTTTCAATAACAGAAGGCGGAAGCTCTGAACGAAGAACCAACCGACGCTTAATATCTTCGCTTTCCGAATATTTTTTTACAATAGAATCATAAGTTTTATCATGAATAGAAGCTGTTTCATTAGAAATCAGCGTTCCAACAACCTCTTCCGGACAACGTTCAACAATATATTGCGCCACTTCGTTAGGCAAATTCAAACGCTTAGCAACAGCTTTTTGTTTATTGACACTGGGAATATCCAAAATCTTTATTAAATCATCACTACTTATATTGGAGTATGATTGAATAAAGGGAACAGCTACACTGTCTGAGTCTTTTATAATTGATTCAACAATATCTTCCGGCAGATTACGACAATTTTTTAAGCTTTCGGCCAACACTTGACGCAACTTAACTTCCACATCTCGAACCATAATTCGAAAAATATCTTCCGCCAGCCTTAAACCTTTCGGCGTAACACCCTGCCCATTATAATACGCAGTCACTTTTTGAGCCACAACAGACTTAGCCTCCAACTGCGGACGCGCAGACAAATTTTTAACATCTTGTTTTGTTAATTGGCTGTCTTTCATTTTTCACACTCTATTGTTAGCCTGTTTTTATAATAATTAGTTCATTTTTTTTGTCAACAACTTTGCCCATCGCTCAGGAAAAGGTTTTTCTGTCAGTTCACTTCCCAACAACGATTTATCAATAACAACCAATTCATAAAAAGCCACGGTATATTCCAATAGACCGGCATAATTTTTTAATGGTGAATTAGTCAACAATTTCGGCGCAAACCACGTTCCACCGACAATGCTTCCACTTTCGCGCTGCAAACGACGAAAATCACGCATATGGTCAAAATTCACATGAGAATTCATCTTATGAACAAAATCATTCATTGCCGCATATAAACTGGGATAAGATTTAATTCTGTAATCATCATCCTCTGTTTCGTCTTGTGGTTTCATACCCTCCGTACTATTCCAAACAAGTTGACGATACAAAGCATTCCCTTCCGTTGCCAAACGATTTTTACCCCAATCCGTTTCTATTGCAGCAACCCCGATCAATAACGAAACCGGCACTTCATCAACCCGCACTAACAACTCAGACAACAAAAACTTATAGCGTTGATAGCCCTGCAAACGAGTAAAAACATCATATTCTTTAGCTAATGCCTCCACATAAGCAACCTGCTCTTTGCTTAACTCATTATTTTTGTGAAAAGCCTCTTGAACAACCACCAATTTTTGCCGCTCTTTTCCGATTTCCTCATTAATTTTCATCCCCAAAGGGGCCAAAATCTTAATAAACAAAACGGCTCTTTGATCATCATCAATCTTCGCAAAATCAGAAGGAAGTTTCTCCAAATAAATCTGAGGATAATGATAGGTCGGCAACATTAAAAAACCGCGCACCCCGTCATAACCATAAAATTGATAAACTTCCCGCAACTGCTCGGTTGTCATTTGTCGCAAAAACACATCTTTAGCCTGTACAGGATATGCAAAAATCCCTAACACCAATAACAAAATATGAATAAAACAGCGCAAAATCATCCCTCTTGTTTTGAAGCAATATTCCGCACTTCTTTAACCGCTGGAATATAGGTTTTAAGCAACTTTTCCACGCCTTCTTTCAGCGTAACCATTGCATACGGACACCCGGCACAAGCCCCCCTCATTTCCACAAAAACGACACCATTATCATAACTATGATAGACAATATCGCCGCCATCTTGTTTAACTGCCGGACGAATTCTGGCATTAATCAGTCCCTGAACCTGCTTGATAACCTCATCGACATCAACAGCCTCATCAACATCGACAACAAGCTCTTCTCCCGTAGCCAGATAATCCATAATTTCAGCCATTACCTGCGGCTTCAACACGCCCCAGTCTGCTCCCGAAGCTTTAGTCACCGAAATCATATCCGGCGTCATAAAAACAGAAACAATATCCCCCAAATCAAAAATCTGTTCTGCTAATGGCGACTTACGCAATGACTTTGCATCAACAAACATCGCCTTTCCCTTTTTCAAAACAGAAATCGGAGGAAAAAAATTCAAAACATTTTCATCTGGAGTCACTTGTGTTTCTATAATCATCTTATATTCCTTGTTGTGTTTTCGGAGAACACGCCTTTAATTTTTCCACCATAGATCTACCGATATGTGCGGCTTTCACAGTATAATACCCTTCTGTCATTAAGGAATTGGGGGCAGTCATGCTGTCGGTTTCACCATTTCGAACAAATGACGGATTAAGCAAAGCACCATTTTCTAAAGCCTTCAACACCCCTGTCAACGGACGATAAACATCACACTCGACAATAATATCCTTATAATCATAACCCAAAGCTTTTATAAGCCAATAATAAGCATAAAGTTTACCCTTCTGAAAATAAAAAACATCATCAGCCTTCAAATCAATCAAAGAAGAACTGTTTTCACGCACATGCCCCTCCAAAACAGAGCTGCTTTTCCACAAATCATTGGCAATTTTCTGCAATAAATAAGCCAAATCAGCAGAACTTTTATAAAAAAAAGAACTTTCACTTCGCAATGCCTGATTATAGTCCAACAATTGACGGCGAGCTTTGCGATACTGGCTCCCGGCAGAAGGCGCCGGCACCAATTTATTTGTCGGAGAAAACATCCAAACTGTCCCCGGATAACTTAAATATTCTGCCGCACTTTTTAACGGCTGTTCACTTTCAGCTGATACTGTACGCTCCAAACGAGCAGCCAAGGCCGCGGATGTTGTCTTCAATGCCGAAAACATTCCCAACTGAAAATTAGGCATATTATCTAAGAAATATGACGGAAACATAAACGGCAAATTCGGCGTCCACATATTGTCACGGATTTCACGATTAATCAAAAAAGACATAACTTCAACCGTTGCCGACTGATTATCTGTTGTTCTGATTTCATAATCCGTAGTTGTATCAATATTTTGAACCATCCAACCGCCGACAGAATAGTATAATATCAGAAAAAGAGTCACAACCACAGCGGCCACTTTGACCCAAGAACCATGAAATAACTGAGAAAGCCAACGAACATAAACCTTAGGCCTTTTGAACTTAGGCATTTTCATTTTGCGCAAACGAGCCACTTTTTCTGCAACAAACTTTTTCATATCAACTTTAAGCATTCTTTTTTCCTCGCTTGACCAAAATCTTTAAAATCTCAAACACATTAAGCACACCGCTAATTTTAGCCGCAATTACAAAACTTGCAACACCTAAAATACACAGCCCGCCGAATATTGCCAACTTCCAAAGCATTGCCAAATTCAGCCATCCTCCAAAATAACTATTAAGAGCAGCATTTCCCAGTGCCATAATCACAGCCATAGCAACCGAACACAGTAAAATTTTAAAAGCCTTATAAAAAAGGCATGCGGTGCAACACCAATAATCCCTCTTTTTCAACCCTCGATAATATTGATACAAAGAAACAAAAGAAGCAATTGTCGTCGCCATAGCAATACCGACATGCCCTAACGGCCGCATCAAAATAACAGCAAAACACAGGTTGGTTAACAACACAACCATACTATACTTAACCGGCGTTTTAGTATCCCCTCTGGCAAAAAAATTAGGTGCCAACGCCTTCACAAAAACATATGACGGCAATCCTATGGCATAAACGATCACCGCCTGCATTGTCATCTGCGTTTCAAAAGCACCAAACTTACCGTGTTGGAATAGAATATTCACAATAGGTTCAGCCATAGCCACAATTGCCGCTGCCGCGGGAATAGACAGCAAAGCGGCATATTCCACAGCTTTATCTTGCAACTTCTTAGCCTCATCAACTTCATTCGCTTTCAAATGACGGGACAACATCGGCAACACCGTCACACTGATAGCCGCCCCGACCACGCCTAGCGGCAACTGCTGCACCCTGTTGGCATAATAAAGCCATGAAATCGCCCCTGTTCCGACTAAAGAAACCAAAATAGTATCAACCACCATATTGATTTGATAAATTCCGGCACCAAAGACCCCTGGCGCAATTCGCTTAAACAAGAGTTTGATATCCGGATTCTTAACTTGAGTCAAAATATCAGCTTGCGGCTTAATCACCACATGTTCTTTTTTCAGAAAATAGCCAAGCCAAAATATCTCAACCACGCCGGCAATTGTCACCCCTAACGAAACACACTTAACCGGAGCCATTCCTAATGGTGCAAAAGTGAAAACCGAAAGCATCATAACAAGATTCATAATCACCGAAACGGCTGCCGGAGCAGCAAATTTTCCTAAAGAATTAAGAATTCCCGATTGAAATGATACAATAGAAATAAACAACAAAAATGGAAATGTAATACGTGATAAAATAGTTGCTAATTCTAATTTTCCCGGATCATCAGCAAACCCAGGAGCCAAAAGTGTAACCACTTCCGGCATAAAAATCTCAACCAAAATAACAAACACCCCCACAAAAAACGCCAAAACAGAAATCGCCGACGAGGCAAATTTCATTGCTTTTTCATTACCATCCGCAACCATTTTTTGTGACAACATCGGAACAAACGCTGTTGTAAACGCCCCTTCGGCAAACAAACTGCGAAACAAATTCGGCAGCTTGAACGCTACAAAAAACGCATCAGCAACCATTCCCGCCCCCAGATAACTGGCCAAAACCATATCTCTCAAAAATCCGGTAATACGTGAAATAAGAGTAAAACCACCAAACGTGGCAATTGATTTAAACAGGTTCATCTTGTGCCTAAATTCTTATTAATTTGATTTTAACTGATTGTAGATTATAAATATTAAAAAAAGGATAAGGCATAAAATTTGTCAAAAAAGAAAAAAACACTTGATTTTATTATTTTATCGATTAAATTTGTCAAAATCTGAAAACTATCGCAATAACCTAAAATTTAATGAGTTTTATACATTTTAAAGGTTGACAACAACGCTTTAAATTGCGATAATAGACAAAAGAATGTTTTATGGAGAAAAACAATGACCGAGTCAACAACTATCGGCGACTATAAAGTAGAATACGACCACATGGGCAAACCCACTTTTACAGACGCCAAAGGAAATATCGTTCACCACACAGATTTAAAAGGCAATGAGCTCGCTTTGGCAAACAACCATTTCAAGCTTGTTTCCGGAAATACACAGGACAGCAAAACAAATCCTAATCTATCGAAAGATCGTTTGGCTGAAAACACAACTATCCAAAAAGACGGACAAGCTAAAGACGCCACTCCACAAGAAATGGCTAAGATTAACGAGCTTATCGCTTCTGCCGAAAAAAGTCCCGAAAAAATAAGCAAACTACGCGAAACATTAAATAATCTTGGCACAAAAGCCAAAAAAGCAATCAAAACTCCTATTGCAACAATCGAAAAAGCAATAAAAGACAAACAATCAACACACTAAAAAGAACATTCTCCATAAAACAAAAACCTCGGATTCTCCGAGGTTTTCTTTTGCCTATCCCCTTTTGAAAACACCATCTTCTATCGGCGGAAGAAAACCGCTCCACCGCCCGATGACAAACTCCACCTTATCAACACGCGCTAACATCGGCCCATTATGACAAGCCACAATCATTTTATCGATAACCTCTTCTTCGCCTCGCATTCTGATTTCGACACTACCGTCAGCCTCATTATGCACCCAACCGGAAATACCACCGATTTCCTGAGCAGTTTTAACCGCCCAATATCTAAAGCCGATTCCCTGAACCCGCCCCTTAATTTTGATATAAACTTCTTTAATCATTCTTCAAAAAGTCTTCGATTTTTTGTAATTCCTGACGAAATTCCTCACGACGTGCCGCCGCTTCTTCATCGACGCCCCAACTTTCATTCTGCCACAATTCTTCTAAAAAAGCAGCTTCAAAAGCCTCTTTAGCCGAGATACGCCCTTTCACCAAAGCCGCCGCCAACAACACCGAACGCATTGTAATCGCCGCTGCATAAAAAGCAGCAAACTCCTTATCGCTCAGCTGTTCTAAAAAATGCTTCAAACGACATGCAGACGTCTGATTTTTCTCAGGAATATCCAAACCATGCGTATTAATAAAATCAGTATTTAACGTCTGATTCGCCCAAGCAACAATCGGCGTCCAAACTTTTTCCTGTCGGGCAATCAATTCTTCTTCTGTTCCCCAAAACAATAGCATATCGGTAACAGCAAATTGCACCAACTTATCAATCGCTTTTTTTTTATTTTTAGCCAATTCTCTGGTGGCTTCTTTTAAGTCGCCTATCATTTTACTTCGTACCCTTAATTCCTTTTTTGACAGCCTTCAAAAATCCTTTTGCCGTATTTCCGACCGCTTGAATACTATCACTGATTCCGTCACTAACCCCTTGATAAACATCTTGTGCCGCAGCTTTTGCACCGGTTGACTTCGGAAAACGTTTAGCAAACTCAGTTCCTTGCAACGCCGTATAACACGGACTGCTGTCAACATCCAATGCCAACTTAGAACCGAGATAAGAAGCCCCACCTGTTGTCGCTACACCGACAAGAGTTTTCAAAGCTTCTTTATCATCCAGAACGATTTTTGGCTTCTGCATTGTTCCCTGAATCTTCAAAAACGACGTTAAAGCTTGAGCAATATTAGTATCAAGCACTTTTCCGGAGAATGGTTTGACAGAAAAATCAATTTTATCATTCATCAAATTGATGTGACCATCACCCACCAAAATCAAT
>CAYLIN010000034.1:0-11941 GCA_964383725.1 uncultured Azospirillaceae bacterium
CTCTGAACCTGTCATCGCAGAGTGCCCGCAGTGTCTTGAATTTATTCCAAAGTTAATCGGCGAGCTGCGAGGTACCGCAACTATCCTCTGTATTGGCAGCAATATTGTCTATGCTATCCCTTACTTATAAAATGATTGTCTTTTATCAAATAGCGCCACGGATTATCCTTGTCTTTCCCCGCATAATCAATTCCTACTCTGGGTTTAGCAAAAAACTCAACATCTTTTTGGCGAGGTGAAATCCATATCTCTTTACCACACAAGTCAATCCCGTCATGTTGTTGTTTGGTAATTCCCAAAGCTTGGCACAGTTTTCCCGGACCGGTTGTCAGATTTTTAATATTATCACAATGGCGGCGCTCTTTCATCACATCTAATCCGGTAATCGGTTCTAATGAGCGGATTAAAACTGCATTTGCCGTTCCTTTCGGTCCAACAACAACGTTAAACTGATTATACATGCCGTACACAAAAAAGACATAAGCGCAGCCGCCGGCTCTAAACATTGTAGCTGTTCGCGGTGTCAATTTATTAGGATAGGCATGGCAAGCCCTATCACTTGCGCCGATATAGACTTCAAGTTCGGTAATCATTCCAACCGTCAATTTGCCATCAACGTTTGAACACAAATAACTGCCTAACAGGTGTTTTTGAGCAACATCAAATGCATCTTCCTGGTAGAGTTCTGGGGCTATTTTTTCTGAAAAATCCATTAGGCAAATCTTCTCAAACTATCGTAAGCCAACCCTAAACCGACAGAAGACAATTTATCGGAATCTGAAATTTCAGCGTGAGGAAAGTAGGAGCACAATTGTTGACGCACATAAGGTATTTCTGTGGAACCACCAGTTAAAACAATCATTCCAACCTGTTCTGCTTTGATTTGCGCTTGTTTCAAGCAATCTTCAATGCTTTTACCAATCCGAAAAACATCTTGGCTAATCGCATTTTCCAGATGAGAGCGTAAAACAGAGATTTGTGGCTTGGCATTTAAGAAACCTAAAGTCGTTGAAGCCTCACTTCTATCCGTCAACTCTATTTTTATTTTTTCAACTTTATTCAATACATTATGACCACATTCTTTATTTATAACTTCAAGCAATCTTCCATAGAGTTGCGGTTGATGAGCATTGCTGAGAACCTCTGTTATTATTTTGCGATTGCTATAACTATACACGGAATTAACTTTGCTCCATTCGGCTAAATCAAAATACTGACTACTGGGAACGGGAAGATTTTTTGCCCCATAAGTTGTTTTATATCCCAAAACAGGCATAAAAGAATTAAGGCATAAATCCTTATCAAAGTCATTTCCCCCTATTCTCACACCGCTTGAAGCCAAAAGATCAGAACGCCTATCCTGCAAAGCTATTCTCTGTTTGCCAATTCGAATAATACTGAAATCTGATGTTCCGCCGCCGATGTCAATAACGCACGCTAACTCTTCGCCTTCAACATATTTTTCATGGGCAAACGCAGCTGCTATCGGCTCATATTGAAAGACAACATTTTTAAATCCTGCCTTAATAGCAATTTCCATTAATTCTTTTTCTGCTTGTTTATCTCCTTTGGGATCATTATCCCTAAAGTGTATAGGTCTTCCCATAACTACAGATGATGTATTACTTTCGCTTTGTTCTTCAGCTCTTTGTTTTAGATGGGAAATAAATTGTGCGAGAACGTTTTCAAATTTGACAGTTTTGCCATTTAAATAAGTTCCGGAATTCATTAAATCTGTTCCAAGGACACGTTTTAAACTGCGCATTAAACGCCCTTCTCGTCCTTGAACAAAGGCGTTCATAGCGGCCATTCCTAAATAGGGATAAGAGGTTCCGTTTTCATAAAAAATAGCACTGGGAATAACACTTGATTTTCCCTCCAATCTAACTAACATCGGTGATTTTTGAGATGAGGCAATCGCTATTGATGAATTTGATGTTCCAAAGTCAATTCCGCAAAAAACTTCTGACATTCCCCCTCCTATCATAGTGTTTTGAAGGGTGTAGCATATTCAATTATTATTGTCAATGAAACTAATAAATTACGACACAGTCATCACCATTGAAACTATAATCGATGACTATCCCATTACGTATCGTAAATGAAGTTTGACAATAATAGTTATTTGATTGAGACACGTTTCCGTAGTCCGGTGTTTCAATTGCATTATAAGCAACTTCATAAGAATAAGGATCTCTTTCTCCATTCATGGGATCAGAAGCAAATTTGATATAGCTCACAACTTGTTGTTCCGGCGTGATATATATTGTATTATATGGATGTCCCCATGATTGAAACAATCTTTCTTCACTTTGTCCCAGCCATGGCTGTAATGTGTCTGCATATGTCATTCTATGAAACCGACAGGCTGTTATCAATAGAAGTAACCCCCAACATAAATATCTTAATCTCATCACATCCTCCAGTTAAAAGATGTAATTTCAGATGTGCGAATTCCAAGGTAAGTCTTTTATTTTTCAGCGAAAAGTGATGTGTGTTTAGCTTGTGTTGCTGTATCCATTCTGACGTTAAGCAAGATTACTTCGTCTTTTGTTTGTATGGATAGAACCTCAGCATTTTGGTGCAACCACGCCAACTGTTTGCCGTCAGAAGCAGCCACTTTAAGAAAGATGATTTGTGCTTGGGCTGATAAAAGTTTATCTATTTTTTGGAAAAAGATATCTGTTCCCTCCCCGCTGACAGCTGAAACAGAAATGATATTTTCTTTATTTTTATAACGTTGTTGCAGTTCGTGTTTATCAGAAAAGGACAGTAAATCAATCTTATTTAAAAGTTCAATATAGTTTTTCTGTTCTTCAACATTGTCTAATCCTAAGCTTTCCAAAACGCTAATAACATCTTGTTTTTGTTCTTTGGTATCCGGATTAGCAATGTCTCGGACATGAACAATAATGTCTGCAGACAATACCTCTTCAAGCGTGGCGCGAAAAGCCATAATCAGTTCATGAGGCAAGTCTGAAATAAACCCGACGGTATCTGATAAGATAACTTCGCGACCAGATGGCAACTTTATTTTTCGCATTGCCGGATCAAGCGTGGCAAACAACATATCTTTGGCAAGAACATCTGCCGCAGACAAGCGATTAAACAAAGATGATTTTCCTGCATTAGTATAACCGACTAACGCCACAACCGGATAGGGAATCCTTTTGCGAGCAGAACGCTGGATACGGCGTGTTTGTTTAACTTTTTCCAAATCTTTTTTTATGCGAAGAATTTTATCATCAATAATTCGGCGGTCTAACTCGATTTGTGTTTCCCCCGGTCCCCCCAAAAAACCGGCTCCACCACGTTGACGTTCCAAGTGTGTCCAACTCCGTACCAAACGACTGCGTTGATAAGTTAAGTGAGCTAATTCAACCTGAAGCTTACCTTCCTTAGTTTGAGCTCGTTCGCCAAAGATTTCCAAGATTAAAGCTGTACGGTCGATAACTTTTATTCCCAAGTTCTTTTCTAAGTTGCGTTGTTGTATAGGGGATAGGGTTGTATCCATAATCAACAATTCTATTTTTTTTGTGGCAATCTCTGTGGTTAAACGATCTAAAACGCCCTGCCCGATATATGTTGAGGGTTTGATAGTTTTAAGTTTGACAATTTCTGAATAAACGACTTCTAGATTAATAGCTGCGGCAAGTCCGACAGCCTCTTCCAGTCGAGATTCCGCAGAAACAGACAGCGGTGCTGTTCCTACATCAGGAAACACAACCGCTGCCAATGTTTTTTTATTTTTATTAAATTCGATAAAAGCCACTTTATTCTGCGGCATCTTGAATTTCAACCTCAACGGCTTCACCCGGCATAATGGTTGAAATTGCATGTTTATAAATCAGTTGAGTGTGTCCATCTCGGCGCAACAATAAAGAAAAGCTGTCAAACCATGTTATCAGCCCTTGTAGTTTTACACCGTTTACCAAGAAAACGGTTACCGGAATTTTGTTGTCACGGATATTATTTAAAAAATCGTCTTGAACGTTTTGAGACATGGCATTTTCCTTTTATTTATTGTCCACTGTCCTGATTTTAACAATATTTTTTTATATTAGTAAAGTCCTGATTGTCTTTAGGGGATAAATTCTATTATAAATTTCTAAGATAAGACTTTTTCCGCATGGCGAACATCTGATGAATCGACATATAACATCAAAATATCGCCGACTTCGATATCTGTTGTCGGTAACGGATAAATCAATTCTTCCCCTCTTTTAATAGCAAAAATTCGGCTGAATTTATGCAAATTAAGTTCTCCGATTTTTTTGCCGCAACACAAGCTGGCTTCAGTAGCTCTGATTTCCCATATTTCGCCACAACCTCGACTGACCACATGTGCATCTATCATTTTTACTTTACGTATTTCTTTGAGAATTTTTGAAATTGTGATAGCACTCCGATCAACCAAAATGTTATTGTTGATATTAAAGATTAAATTGCTGTAAGATGGTGTATTAACAACAGAAATATTGGTCGTAACTCCGTTTTGAGCCGCCACCATGGATGCTAAAAGATTATCCTTATCATTCAAAGTAATGGCAATACTTGCATCTGCGTGATTGATATTGGCTTCATCCAAAATAACATCACTCATCATCTCTCCCTGAATAACAACCACGTGAGATAATTCTTTAGCCAAATTACGCGCTTCATCCATATTTTCTTCAATAATTTTACAACTGATAATGCTGTCGTCGTTTTCTGCCTGACGCCCGATAAATTTGGCAATTAAATTACCACCGAAAATCACCAGACGTTCATTTCCCGGTGTGTCTAAACCAAAACCGCGAATTGTTTTATCTATTTTTTCCTTTGTAACCAATATGTTAACTTCATCGCCCATTTCAAACATATTGTAAGCTTCAGGAATAAAACAACTTCCATCTCTCAGAATATTTACAACCGTAAATTCTAACTCAGGATTGACACGCGACATATGCATGATCGGTGTTTCCAAAAAAGGACAATTCGGCGTGATTTTGAGCGTTAAAATTGCCGCCTCGTCTTGCAAAACTGGAATAACACCAGCATTTCCCGGATATTTTAATATTTTCAAAATGTTACGAGCGATTTCAATATCAGGAGAAATAATCATATCTACTGGAAGATGATTATCACTATATAAAGTTTCCCATAACGGATCTAAGAATGCTTCACTATCAATACGGGCAATTTTATGAGGTATCTGAAATAAGCTATGTGCAATCTGGCAAGTTATCATGTTTACTTCATCTCGATTTGTTACTGCCAGCAGCAAATCTGTCTCATCGGCTCCTGCTCTTTCCAAAATATCCGGATGAGAAGCTTCTCCCAATACTGGAAGAACATCAAATTCTTTTCCAAGTTCTTCAAGACGACGTGCATTATTGTCAATAACGACAATGTCATTATTTCCTTTAACCAGGTAACTGACAATGCTTCTGCCAACGTTGCCGGCTCCGCAGACGATGATTTTCATTCTACATCCCCTTCATTTTCTGGACATCCATCAAAAAAACGATCTATTTCAGCCAATGCTTCTGACATATTGTCAATCTGCACATAGTTTTCTCGAAACTTACGTGCATCTCGCATATTTTTACAATACCAACAAACATATTTTCTGGACAACCCCAAAGCCAGTTTATCTCCATAATAAGCTGCAAGTTCATTTATATGTGTCAAAAGAGCCTTTTTCACCTCAGGAACAGGAATTTTTTCAGGTTTTTGTCCGGTTTCCAGATAGTTGTGAATCTGTGAAATCAGCCACGGAGCTCCTAAGGCGGCCCGCCCAACCATGACAGCATCCGCCTTTGTATAGTTTAACATCTCAACGGCTTTTTGCGGAGATGTAACATCTCCATTTCCAATAACAGGAATTTTAACAGCCTGTTTTACTGCGGCAATGATGTCCCAATCGGCTTCGCCTGAATAGAAATCCGAACGTGTGCGCCCATGAACTGTTACATAAGAAGCACCACAATCCTCACACATTTGGGCAAATTCAACTGCATTTACAGAATTGTGATCCCAGCCTTTGCGAAATTTGACACTAACTTTTAATGAAGTTGCTTCAACAACTGCTTTTATAATTTTTGCAGCTAAACTTGTATCCTTCATTAAGTGAGAACCGGAATAATTGGAAACAATTTTTTTTACGGGACATCCCATGTTTATATCAATTGAATGTGCTCCAAGTTCTTGGGCGAACACAGCTGAATCTGCAAAAAGATCAGGATCTCCGCCAACCAACTGAACAACGACGGGATAGTTTTCTGAACGAACATCTGCAATTTTGTAAGTTTTGGCATTTTTGCGTGACAAGGCGTTAATCGCAACCATTTCAGAGACCATGACCCCAGAACCGAAAGATGATACCAGCTTGCGCATAGGCTGATCGGTAATACCGGCCATCGGTGCTAAAAAAACTTTACTGTTAAAATCCAATATCTGCATTTATACCTTAAAATCAAATTCGCGATTATTTTCAAACATAAAATCAATCAAAACAGTTGGTTCTTTTATAACTTCTGCCGCATAACGATAGCTGTCTGTCACATAACCTGTTTCCACACGACTATCATATTCTCCAACCAGTTGATATGCTGTCGAAGCTGACAACAAACGATAGGAGCCGCCGTTTAACCTAAAGTTTTCCGAAACCAGAGGTTGTTCAAATACGTTCTTTATTGTTTCTGTCTTTGCAGATGAGCGTTTTTTTATTGTATCAACTGATTTTGAAATCTGTTGATGTAACGTATCTATATAATTATTGGCGGACAGGCTGTTCATTTTATCTCCTATTTAACCTTATCCAAAGTTTTTGCCAAAATATAATAGAGTTTACCGATATCAGCTCCAGAAATAACAGATAATAGAATACCTGAGCGTTCATTTACTTTTGCTCGTTCAATTAATGTTTCAAACTCGGATAAGTAACCATTAACCAACGTTCTGAAATCAGCGTTCTTTTCGTATTCATTACGAATAGCAGTTATTTGTTGTTTGGTCATGTTACGTGCCAAATAACGAACAAAGACTGATGTATCTCCATTATAGAAACGTTTCCATAAATCATCTTCATCTTTAGCATTAAAGACGCGATTGATATCAACAGACATCGTTTCCATACGTTCAATAATTGCGGATGCATTCTTTAAGAAAGCATCAATTTGTATTCCCTGATAATTTTGCGTCAGATTACTTAAGATATCTTCAGCTTTTTTACTGTTATCATTGAGATTTTTAATTTGAGAGGAAATCACTTCGTTAAAGTGAATACTCCGTTTCATAATATCATCTCCCTGACGATCAAATTCTTTACTTGCATCCACCAAGCTATCCATAACACCATGGACTTTATTTAAGGTATCATCAGTTGCAGCAACCAATACGCCGGATTGTTTAATAAAGACCTCTCCGGAACTTCTGATTTCATTTGAAATTCGTTCAGCATTTGCGGCAATTTCAACAATTGCGGCACGAAGCTTATCCCCGGAATTTTCAAAGTGTGTGGCACTGATTTTAGTTGCTTCTTCCAGTTGCAAGCTGAGATTTTTAAGATTTTCACCCAAACCTTTAACCTTATCATACGCTTGATTTGCTCGATTGGACAATACGCCGGATGTTTCATTCAGAACAGTATTGAAACAATCAACCAATTTCTTAGTATCTTCGGAGATTTGTATCATCTTGTCGCTTTGTTCGCTAATCAGGTTATTAATTTCAATCACACCGCTACTTGTTTCAGCTGTAACCGTATTGAAACCTGCCAGATATTTTTCATAATCATTGAAGACTCCGCCAATGTTTTCAACAGAATGATGAATTGTGGCATCCAGATCATCACTGCACTGACTTAACCGCAGATTGACCTGTTCGATATCTTTTATTGAGTTCTTTGATGTTTTGTGAACATCTTCACCGGCTTTGATTAAGCGATCCCCCAAAACATCAAATTCATATGCGATCTTCGTTGAGGTATCAAAAATATTATCCGTATTTGTTTTCAGAGTTTCATTAATTTCTTGAATCTTTTGAGCGACTTCAACAGTTGCATCAGATAAATATTTATATTGCTGTGCTAAAGAGGATTCACCAAGACGTGTTTGAGTAGCCAGCGTGTTGACAACATCTGTCATATTATCTTTTTGCTGTTCTAACATCTTTTTAATATCTTCAGCCTGCAATTTTGCTTTAACTAAAGAAACGTCCATATTTTTAACATGTTCTTCCATCAGTTTCAAAGTATTTTTGCTTTCTGAGGACATGTTTGAATTAGCAGCCTGCAATTTTGTACAGTTCTCCAGAATAGCACCGGCTGAAGCATTACTTTCGTCTTTTATTCCCTTAACTGTTGAACTAAACAAGTTAATCTTATCTTGAATATTATCGGCAATACCAGATAAATCTTGGCTGACAGAACTAACAAGTTTGCCAACAAAATTATTTTTCTCATTCAACATGTTTTCAATCTCCATGAGTTTATCAATGGAGTGATGACTGTTATTAGCAACAGCTTCGGCGTGCTTGTTGGTATCTTCTTCCAACAGAACCATCCGAGAGAATACTTTGTCTGCACTCTGTTCTATTGTGGCAATTTGTTTTTGTAATGCCTCACCCATCATTGTAGTATTTTCAGATATTTTATCACAGAATCCAAAGAATTCATTTTCCTGTTCTTTAAATAATATCCCTAAAGTGGTTGCTTTATCATCTAATGCATTGACAATTTCTGCAACATGGGCTGTTGTGGTTTCTGAAACATTGCTGAGAAGTGTATTTTGTGTTTCAAAAGAAGAGGCCAGATTTTGGAATACAGCTGTTGAATGATCTGTGGCCTTATTAATTTCTTTGTTTTGTCGAGTTAAGATTTCATCTATTTCGTGAGCTCGATTATGAATGATTTTTGACAAGTTATCCATATTTTGTGCTTGAGCCTGTAAAACTTCTTCAAAGTGACCGACTTTGCTTAGGGTATCATCAGCAGATGTTCCGAATTTTTCCGCCTGAATATCCATATTTTCATGCAACTGCCTACTTTTAGTAATGACATCATTACAAGATTTGAGCATTTCATCTGTTTGTTTTTTCAGGCGAGTTACAACACCAGATGCATCTGTTTCAAGAGAGGCTGAAGCTTTTGCCAATTCATCAATTTGGCGTTTTAATTCAAGTTTTATATCTTCAATGCGACTTGCTGAATTTGCAATATTGCGTTGCTGTTGTGCTAAAGCGGCCTCACTGATTTGGCTTTGGGTTGTGACAACAGAAGAAGCTTCAGTCAACAAACCGGCATGTTTATTCATATTTTCACTAACATTGTTCATGTTTTCAATTGAATGTCCGGCTTGTTGTTTCAAATTATCAGCGCTGGTGTTAAGTTCATTGCTAAGAATTTCCATTCTTGAAGAAATATCATCCATTGTATTGGATAATAATTCATGACGTGAGGCAATATCTTCTGCAATCTGAGCCGATTTTTCCAAAGCTGCGGTTGCAGCTTCTTCAAGTTTTTGCGTTCTCAGTTCAACACTTTCACTATAGCTGTTGATGTTTTCATTGGCAATTTCAGATTTTTTCTGCAAAGAGACAATGTTATTTTGTAAAGCTTCATCTGTTTTTTGCAAAGCCGTAACAACTTCGTCTGCAACATGTGTCAATCCACTAACTTGAAGAGCAACACTTTCTTCCAAAGTACCGCTACGGAGTTTAAGTTTATCAATCTCTTGAGCCATAACAACGCCGCATTCGCCAAATTTGGAAATGATATGATCTGTTTGAGTATCCAGATTTTTAACATTTTCCTGCCAGATTTTTCCATTTTTAAGAACGGCATCATCAATTTTGGCAACTTGTTCACCAACTGCAGATTTGATTTGAGTAAAACCTTGCGCAATGTTTCCTTGTAATGCATTACAACTTTCTAAAGCCTGATTTGTCAACTCTCCAATCATTGCCTGAAGATTTGAATCGTGTTCATTTATTACACTATCCATCTTTGCTAGGTGAGTGTTTAATGTCGAATCGAGATTTGAAATTTCATTATTTACAGTCTTTTGAAGAATGCCACAATTAGCTATGGCTTTTTCGGATATTTTTTGCAAAGACACTGTCTGACCGCTTAATACTTCTTGCATGCGTTGCAAATTATTATTACTTTCATTGCTGAAGCGGGACAGTAATTCATTAGCCTGTAGAATATTATGGCTGTTGTTTTCCGTTATGCTTTTCAGACTTTCACCAGTTTCTTTCAACTCTTTAATGCGAGGAAGGAGTGTTTTAAACAACTCATCACTACTTTGTTCAAAACTGGAAACGCCAGATACAAATTCGCGATTATACCCGGCTATCATTTGTGCTGATATTTCAGCTTTTGATGATATGGTTTCAAAATTTTTAACCAAAAACTTAACACCTTCGCTTAACTCTACAATGGTTTTGGAAGAATAAGCATCCAGTGTGGAAACAAGTTTTGAAAATTCTTTAATATTGCTGCGAATTTCATCTTTTATCACAGCTGTCTGGTCGGTTGCTAATTTTGTAACTTGTTGGAGTTCAACAACTTGGGAACGAATAGCATCAGCCATGGCTTTGGCTGTTTGGGGAGCTCCTTGTTCGGGGTAAACAAGTTGATTCATGTACGCACGCAGAAATTTTGCTTCTTGCTTGAAAGAAGTGCCTCGATCAATGTAAGCCATTACCACCCAAATAATTGCCAATGGTAAAGTGATACCAGCTAAGAATCCGCCAAACTCATCAGGCATCATCAAAAACAGATTGGACCAACCAAAAAATTGGGTAATATAAATAAGAACAATCGCAAACCATGCCACACTGACCCATATCATTAAACGATGTAAATTGTTGGCCAACCAGGATTGTTTTTCCTCAATATCCATATAATTTGTTTTACTGTTTTCTTTCATAAACAACGGAAGAGCATTGTTTTCAGACAGATTGCCGCCAGCTGGCTTACGGTCAGACATTTATTATTCCCCATAAAATTATATTCCCCAATGTTTTTCATTCTGAAAAACGGAGTTATCTTACAGCATAATTTTTCAATTTGGAATTATTAATAAAAACTTACTCCACTTATCCACAAGAGGAAAGTTTTAGAACAATCCTGAGATATTTCCGTTGTCATCAATGTCTATCTTTTCCGCAGCCGGTATCTTTGGCAATCCTGGCATTGTCATAATATCTCCGGCAAGCACGACCACAAAACCAGCTCCGGCAGATAATCTGACATCACGCACCGGCAACACATAATCCGACGGTGCCCCAAATTTGCTTTTATCATGAGAAATAGAGTTTTGAGTTTTGGCAATACAGACAGGTAAGTTCCCGTATCCAGCCTGCTCATATTTTTCCAATTTAAGTCGTGCCTCATCTGAAAAATCAACACTTGAAGCTCGATAGATTTTCTTGGCAATTGTTTCTATTTTTTCAACTAACGACACATTATCGGCATATAAAGTTTGAAAATCTGATGCTTTTTTTAATAACTCATCAATCTTTTCTGCTAAAGGTAAAACGCCTTTACCACCTTTTCCCCAGCCTTCCGTTACAACAGCTGGTACGCCCATTTTCTCAGCCTGAGCAATAACTAAAGCAAGTTCATTTTCCGTATCTGCACTAAAGCGATTGAGCGCTACCACTACCGGAACTCCAAATTTTTGCATATTCTCAATATGCGCTTGCAAATTAGTAAAACCTTGGTGCAAGGCTTTGACATTTTCCTCGCCTAATTTTTCTAAAGGCACACCACCGTGCATTTTTAAGGCTCGAATGGTGGCAACAATCACCACGGCTGCCGGCGTGAGCTGTCCTTTACGACATTTGATATCCAAGAATTTTTCAGCGCCGAGGTCTGCTCCAAAACCTGCCTCAGTCACAACATAATCAGCCAGTTTTAAAGCTGTTTTTGTCGCTATCAAGCTATTACACC